>CAYGOU010000237.1:0-4761 GCA_964351455.1 uncultured Porphyromonadaceae bacterium | reverse complement strand
GTTAGCCAATCTCACACCAGATTCAATACCGTGGGATTCTTACGACCCAATCCTGTTGGAGAAAGGGGATTTTTCAATTTTCGATTTTGGCACCAACCTCACCGGATTTGCAGGTGCCCTGATTGAGGTAAATACTCCAGCCCGGCTCTTCATCACCTTTGATGAAATCCTTCGCGACCAGGATGTCGATTTTATGCGGCTGGGCACCATCTCAGCCATCACCTATGACCTGCTGCCCGGGGTTTATGAGATCGAGTCAATCGAACCCTATACTTTCAGGTATCTCAAGGTTACCGCTGCTTCAGGAGATTTCCGCGTCAGGGATACCTGGATCCGAGAATATGCCTATCCTGAAACTGTGCGGGCCTCCTTTTCTTCAAATGATGAAAGGATCAACCGGATTTATAATGCCGGGGTTGAGACTCTCCGCCAGAATGCAGTCGACATCTTCATGGACTGTCCGCACCGTGAGAGAGCCGGATGGCTGTGCGACAGCTACTTCACCGCAAGGGTAGCCTACGACCTCTCTGGCAATACCACAATAGAAAGAAACTTCTATGAAAACTACCTGTTGCCGGATTCATTTGCCTTTCTGCCTCCCGGAATGCTTCCCATGTGTTACCCTGCCGACCACAACGACGGCGTATTCATTCCCAATTGGGCTATGTGGTTTGTGCTGCAACTTGAAGAATACCTGGGTCGGAGCATGGATCACGAAATGGTTAAGGCGCTGAAAAACAAGGTTCTTGACCTGGTCGATTACTTCAAGCCTTACCTCAATCCCGATGGTTTGCTTGAAAGACTTGACAGCTGGATATTCGTTGAATGGTCAGAAGCCAACCGCTTTGTGCAGGATGTAAATTACCCAACCAACATGTTATATGCAGCCATGCTGGATGCTGCAGGCAATTTGTATAACCTGCCCGAATTAAACGCTGACGCAGAAACAATCAGGGAGGTGATCAGAAAACAATCATGGAACGGCGAGTTCTTTGCTGACAATGCGCTGAGAAGCAACGCAGGCGCCAAGACAACAGAAAACGGGGAAAATGCTGATTTCAACAATTCAGGATCGGCGGGATCCCTGATCGTTACCGATAACATATCCGAAGTGTGCCAGTATTTTGCCTTCTATTTTGGAGTAGCAACACCTGAATCCCACCCGGAACTCTGGAGGAAACTGACTGAAGAATTCGGTCCCGGCAGGTCCGAAACAAAAGCATATCCCAAGGTTCATGCTGCCAATTCATTTATTGGAAACTACCTTAGATTGGAGCTGTTGTCACGATTTGACCTGGCTCAGCAGATTCTTGAAGAATCCATTGACTTCTTCGACTATATGGCTCTTGAAACCGGAACCCTTTGGGAAAACATCGGCACCAATGCCAGCTGCAACCATGGATTTGCCTCACATGCAGTACATGTATTGTATCGGGATATCCTTGGCATTCAAAATATTGACCTCAAAAGCAAAACGATCACATTTAAGATCCCTTTGGTGAACCTTAACGAGTGCAGCGGAATAATTCCGTTCGGAGACCAGGTCATTTCATTCGCATGGAAAAAAACAGACGCCGGACTCACTCACACTTATGAAATTCCTGAAGGTTTCTCTGCAAAGCTCCTGCAATCCAAATAATCTCAATAATTAAAAACCAAAACAACCCTTATAAAATGAAAACTACGGCCCTTCTAACCGCGATCCTCCTCTGCTTGCTTGCATCCCCCTCCTTAGCCCAGCAGAAGATCTGGAACGAAACAACCGAAGAAAAGTCTGAACGCCTGGCCTGGTGGACCGAGGCCCGGTTCGGTATGTTTATACACTGGGGCCTTTATGCCCAGGCAGCCCGCCACGAATGGGTCAAAAAGAATGAACGCATAACGGATGATAATTACCAGAAATACTTCGAATTCTTTGATCCCGATCTCTTTGATCCGGCTGAATGGGCCAAAAAAGCCAAAGCCGCCGGCATGAAATACGCCGTCATAACAACCAAGCACCACGAGGGCTTCTGTATGTTTGATTCGAAATTCACCGATTACAAAATTACCAACACCCCCTACGGCAAGGATATCATCAAAGTATGGGTCGATGCCTTCAGGGCTGAAGGACTGGGAATAGGGTTTTACTACTCGCTCATCGACTGGCACCATCCTGAATATACCATCGACCGCGTTCATCCGAAGAGTGCATCAAGCCAGGAGGAGTATGACAGGCTCAACAAGGGAAGGGATATGGCCGTTTACCGTGAATATCTCAGCAATCAGGTCAGGGAATTGCTCACCAATTACGGGAAAATCGACATCCTCTGGCTCGACTATTCTTTCCCCGGTCAGTTCGGCAAGGATCATAAGGATTGGGGATCCGTTGAACTGGTCAAAATGGTCAGAACCCTGCAGCCCGGAATCATCCTGAATGACCGCGCCGACCTGAAGGATCATTGGGGAGGCTGGGATTTTACCACACCCGAACAGTTTAAGGTAAGCAGCTGGCCTGAGGAAAATGGGGTGAAAATTCCATGGGAAACCTGTCAGACCTTCTCGGGATCATGGGGCTATTACCGGGATGAGCTCACCTGGAAAGACCAGAAACAGTTGCTGGTACTGCTCATCGAATCGGTAAGCAAAGGAGGTAACCTGCTCCTGAATGTTGGTCCAACCGCCCGCGGAACCTTTGACCACAGGGCCGACCAGGCGCTTGATGGATTGGGTGAGTGGATGAAATGTAACGCCCGGTCGATATACGGCTGCACCCAGGCGCCTGATGGTTTTACGGTGCCGGATCATACCCTGCTTACCTATAATCCCAAAACAAACAGGCTTTACATACACCTGCTTGATTATCCGTTGCAGAATTTCCTTCTTTCGGGTTACAAGGACAAAATAAAATATGCCCAATTTCTGCACGATGCATCGGAGATAAAATTCAGCCAGCCACATGGATACTGGATCAAACAGGAAACAGGTGCAAATGACATCAACCTTTCATTACCGGTAAACAAACCCAACGTTGAAATTCCGGTCATTGAACTTTTTCTTAAATAATGCTATCCATGAAACGCCTGGCCACACCCCGTCTGAGCTGGGTGCCCATGGCAGCATCAGAGAAGCATGAAACCGTAACCATTTAACAAATTATATGTCACCATATCTGAGCAAGCGTTTGATCCAATTCATTACCAGTCTTCTGTTCCTCCTGATGTTAACGGACCCGGGGTTGTCGGCCCAAACCGCGCAATGGCAGGGACCGGATCGAAACGGGGTTTTTCGCGACACCGGCCTATTGAAGGTCTGGCCCGATGAGGGCCCGAAGGTCAGGTTCGCAATGAACGGCCTCGGTAAAGGATTTTCATCGGCAGTGGCTACTGCCGAAAGGATATTCACCACGGGCACCATCGATTCTCTCGAATACCTTACGGCTCTTAATCATCAGGGTGAAATCGTATGGCAAACGGCCTACGGTCGATGCTGGATCAAGTCCTATCCCGAAGCCAGGACAACACCAACTGTGGATGAAAACCGGGTATACGCGATTTCAGGACTCGATGAGATGGTCTGTTTGGATGCCACAAATGGGGAGATCCTCTGGAGGGTTGATCTGCATGTCACCTACCAGAGCAGTTGGGATATGTTCGGAGTGTCAGAATCACCTCTGATCTATAACAACATGGTGATTGCCACGCCCGGAGGCACAGGCACCACCGTGATCGCTCTCGATAAAATGACCGGCGAGCTGATCTGGAAATCAGAACCCCTCGGGCAAAACAGGTCGAACATCTCACCGGCAGCGATTGAGCATTTCGGCAAACCTTACATCATTACCGCCACCCAGACCCATCTGGTCAGTGCGGATGCCCTCACAGGTGAAATCATGTGGACCTACCACTATAATTTTCTGGATGCCAACAAGGATAATACCACCATTATCGTCAACACACCCATTTACCGTGATAGTTGTCTATGGATCTCGAACGGGTGGGACGTCAAATCGGTTAAGCTTGAAATCGCACCCGACGGCCGGTCGGTCAAAGAACGATTTACCGACCATACCTTCGACAATCAGAACCATGGAGTGGTGCTGGTTGGCGATTACCTCTACGGATCCAATTTTACCGGACGCCAGACCGGCAAATGGGTCTGCATGAACTGGCACACCGGTGAGATCGTCTGGCTTGAAGAATGGCACAACAAGGGCCCGATCATCTCAGCCGACGGAATGCTCTATTGCCTTGACGAAAAACAGGGAAATCTAGGACTGGTAAAGGCAGATCCCAAAGTATTCAGCGTCACCAGTTCCTTTAAAATCCGTCATGGCACAGGACCTTTCTGGGCCAGGCCAACCATTTATCATGGAATGCTTCTGATCCGTCACGGAGATTTTCTAATTGCATATGATATCCTGAAATGACAAATAGAACCCTGACCATGAAAGCGATCGCAAAAGTCCTTGGTTTATTGCTTTGCAGCGCACTGCTTAACGGATGTAACAACGATCAGCTCTCGCCCACCCTCGACAAGGAAGCCTTCAGAGATTACATTGAGAAATTCAACAACGACGACACGCTCAATCTTCACGAGAATGTGATCGAGGCAACCCGGATGATCGTAAATGATCAAAGCTGGCAATTTTTAAAAGAAAACATCCCCTTTTTCAACTGCCCGGATCCTGAAATTGAAGAGGTTTACTATTACCGCTGGTGGTCCTACCGTAAGCATATCAAGCAAAGCGACGAAGGGTACATCATCACTGAATTTATGCCC
>CAYGOU010000236.1:2574-4791 GCA_964351455.1 uncultured Porphyromonadaceae bacterium | reverse complement strand
ATGTCATCCTCATTGATCAGTCCGTCGCCATCATTGTCATAACCTTCTGGACCAATGCGCCGGAACCTGAGTCCCTCAAAAACGGGATCATCCCCAACAGGAATAAAACGCCGGCGGTCAGGCGACAGCCTGAGGTCACCCTTTGGATCTTCAAGATACATATAAGAGAGCTCACCGTCTCCGTCGACATCCTCGGTCTGGTCTTCATCGTACAGTCCGTCTCCGTCATCATCTTCAGGCCGGTAAGGCTCCCTGGGATTGTTTTCGGTATTGGGCTGTGAAACGTATGATTCATTTCCATCAACATTTAGTCCCGGCAGTATGTAAAAGGTATAATCATCAACGAGTTGGTGAACATAGGGATCGTAGTCATATCGGGTAAGCAGATACCAGATGAGATAGAGTGAACAATTGACCCCGTTCACCTCATTCCCGTGCATGGCGCCGTCAACCCACATGGCGGTCTTGGTGCGGGGATCTCCGGTTTTCTTGTTGGTGATGGTCATCAGGTACTGATCCCTTCCCATCCTGCTTTTTCCGATGCTCTCAATATCCGCCAGGTGCTTGTATTGAGCTGCCATTTTTTTCATCATACCGGTCCACTCGTCGTAGGCATAATACCTTTTCCAACTCCATAGAAAATCCAACTCTCCATGGTATTGTCCGGGTGAGTTCTGCAGCTTTTCCTGACCGTTTACAGATAATGAACCTGCCGCTACCAGCAGAATGGCCAGGGCCCGGGTCATTATGTAGTTTATTCTGTTTTTCATGACCTCTCCTTCGCTATTTAATTTCAACAATTCTTGAAACGGTGCCTCCCTTTTGGGATGAAGCCACCACAGTGAGAGCTTTGTTGCCGCTTACCCTGACCAGCCATTTGACCTCCGCACTGTTCTTCCCTTTTGGCTGGGTAGGCAGGGTCATGTTTCCGTCGAGGGTTCCGATTCGCTGAACCCTTGTTCCCTGCAGGTATGAAACCTGCTCACGATCTCCAACGAGCCAGACCACATCCTGGCGGTTCAAAGGAAGGGAGGCGCCCCGTCCAAGGTGCGTGGCCAGCTGTCCTGCATTTTCAATCCTGGCAGTGACTTCGATGATCCGGGCCCCACCACCGCTGCTCAGCACCTTTCCGCTCGCCTCCCTGATCTCAATCCTGGGCATCAATCCCGCCCTCCACTTCTCGTATTGCCAGTGAACCTCACAGATCTTCAGGAGCGATTCTCCGGGGAAAGCATTGTTGCTGCCATACTGCGACAGCCATCCTCCGATTTCACCCGCTCCAAGTTCCGGATGTATGAAGGGTTTCCACTCCTGAAATAATTTCCCTCCATGTTTCTCCTGCTGGTATTTGATTGCCGCACGCTGAAACCTCACCCAGGCATCATCTCCTTCAAAGGTGTACCCCGGAAGATCCCTGCGGTAATCCCATAGTTCGGTGGTCAGGGCAAAGGTGCCCATCTGCTGATATGCCCAGTCTGCCTGCAGTCCGAAGCCGTATCTTTTATCCTGCTTCTCATTGTAGCTCACCACCCAGGTTCTGGGCAGTTCATAACCCCGCTGTATGGCAAAGCGACTTGCACCCTTCTCTATGAGCGTCTTTCGATAGACGGCAACTGAATCTGGATATTGCCAGGCTTTGGGAACATCGTCGCCCATCATTTCAGCGTACCGCTTTCCGAGAACATAGTCATATACGGCAATATCCCTGGCGTGCATGGATTCATCCGAACTGAACCCCATCGGACGGTAGGTAAAACCGCCTGAAGTGTGAAAAAACTGGGCCATGTATATGTTCCGGTGATTGGTAAAGAATTCGGCCAGGGCGCGAACTTCCGGAGCCGAAGTCGGATAATGGCCAGTACCACCCTGGTAGCCTTCATCGTCGAACCATCCTTCCGGAAAGTTGCGGTTGAGATCAAAACCCGCTTCACCATCCTCTCCTCTTTTTCCGTCTCCATCGTTGTCAATGTCCTCACGGATCATCGACCAGGTTTCTTCGTTGGTCTTCTGGTCGGTGCCGAGCCGGATCATCACCCTCGGATCGACCTGATCCTGAATGTAACGACCCTTAGGATCCCGGTACCTGAACCATGTGATCCGTCCGTCGCCGTTCAGATCATCCCATCCATCCTCGTTGACGCGTCCGTCGTTGTCGTCATCTTTCAGCAGGGAATTGCCTCGCTGCGACAGATCCCTCTCAACAGAGTTGAATACCCC
>CAYGOU010000236.1:0-2564 GCA_964351455.1 uncultured Porphyromonadaceae bacterium | reverse complement strand
CGTCGGGGTTAACCATCGGACAGAAGTAAAATACCATCTCATCCAGCAATCCGGTTATCTCCGGATCTTGGCCGTAACCGCTGACCAGCTTGTCAATCATGTAAAGGCAAACCTCTGTTCCGGTAAACTCGTTTCCGTGCGTTGCGGCACAGATCCAGGCGGCGGGCTTGGCTTGATGATGCTGCATGGGGTGAACATTGTCAACCTCACCACGCGGGTTTCGGAGTTCGACATAACGGTCAAGCGGAACACCCGTTTTCCGGTTTGATAGAATCAGCACCTCAACGGGCCGGCCAAAGCCACTGGCACCAATGGTTATCAGCTCTGCAATCTCCGGATGAGCCTTTGCCACTGCCTGAAGGTAGTCACGGGTACCCTGATACCCGTGAAAGGCATCAAATGAGATTGGGACCTTCTGCGCTGATACCGGAAGCAGAGCCAGCGGCAGCAGGCACATGAAAAAAAGAAATCGATTCATTGTTCAAAGGTTTAGGGATCGGACAAAAGTTAAGCAAATAATGTATCATTGCTGGCATATTTCATAACATAGAATGAGTGTCGAATGAAGAGATTGACCCTGCTGATGATGCTGATGACCTCCCTGCAGGTCATTGCCCAACCTGAACTGAAAATCAAAAAGACCGCCTCCGGAACAAGGGTGCAGTTTGTTGAAGGTAACCATGTATTCATTCAATCGCCCGCAGAGGGACTATGGACGGTGGCAACGGGCTGGAGCGACAACTGGCCCAATGAACTCAAGCATTCAGGTGTTGACAGCATGCTGCTGTCAGGCGATTTCACCCTGTTTTACGGGCACATCCAAACCGGACAGGGAGACCTGCTCTGCAGGGATGCTTACCGAATCGAAAACGGGCGCATTCGGGGCACCCGCAGGTTTGAATGGAAGGGCACAGACACGCTGAGAACGGCCAACCTCATGCTGCGTTTCAGCTTTCCGGCGCGTACAAAGGGTATCGTCATGCCCGGAATATTATACCATGGAAACCCATCTGGCGAGCGTAGCGGCAACACCCCCAGGTACCATGGCAAAGCGGGTGAAATGGCCATTTTTGAAGAACATCGCTTTCCGATGCCCTTTGTATCGGCTGAATGGGAAACCGAGCAGGGAACCCTGCTGGGAGCGGCCCTGCACAGTCAGCCCTCTCCGGTCGCTTTTGCCAATCTTTACGACCAGTGGTGGTCAATGGGGGTGATCACCGGGGAACTTGAAACCGAAATGGTGCTTCTTTCGGGTCCTTGCGCATTCAACGGACAAAAAAGTGTGATCAAGTCATTTCAGGGAGGCGCCGGAATGGCTGAACCGTACCCCAATGCCTGGATCAACATACCCCCGGGTGGAATCGTGGAGAAGAACTTCTGGATCGACCTCTATCCGGTTAACCATCCCGGATCCGGATTTCAGCGTGCCGTTCATGCCAGTCTTGAGCTTTTCAAGCCATACAACACAGATCCCTTCCCCTCTTTTGATGAGATTGTCAGCAGTAAACTCGATTTCGCCAAAACCCGTTATTATGAGGAGGACGAGGTTGCTGGCTTCCGAAAATATTCAAACCGCAATTTCTTTGTTCTGGGCTGGTGCGGTCAGGCAGCCGCACCGGGTTATGCCCTGCAGGTGCTGAGAAACCGGTTCAAAATCCCTGAAGCCGAAAGAATGGCCCGCAGAAGTCTCGATTTTCTCTCAACCTCTGCCTTCTACGAACATGGATTTTACACCTGGTACAATCCTGATCAGAATGAATGGTTCATGAACCACACCCCTGAATGGCTGAGCCAGGGTCAGGCCATGCTCAATTTTGCCAATGCAATACGTGTTGCGAGAGAAGATCTTCAAAAGCCAAACCCCATTATCCCATTAACCTCTATCCGGAAATGGGAGCAATTTCTGCAGAAAGCCTCCTCATTCCATGCTGGCCGGATCCTTTCAGGCGACTGGAAACCTGAATCCACCAATGAGGCCTTTTTCATCGAACCCCTTTGCCACGCCTGGCTCCTTTTCAGGGAACCTGAATTCCTGGATGCAGCCATCAAAGCGGGACACCACTGCGCAAAAAGATCGCTGGCCATGCAGGAGCCCTATTGGGGCGGAACCCTGGATGCCAGCTGCGAAGATAAGGAGGGGGCGTTCGCTGCCCTGCAGGGGTTTCTCTCCCTTCATGAAACGACCGGGGACCCGGAGTTTCTTTCATGGGCTCGTCATGCCGCCGATGTTTGTCTCAGCTATATGGTGGTCTGGGACATACCCATGCCGCCAGGCAGACTCACCGATCATGCCTTTAAGACGAGGGGCTGGACAGCCGTTTCGGTGCAGAATATGCACATTGATGTATATGGGGTGCTTATTGCCCCTTATATCCATAAACTGGGCAAACTGACGGGTGAAGAGGCTTTGGTAAAAACCGGAGAATTGATGTTCCGCTCATGCGGACAATTGATTGATCCTTTCGGAAGCCAGGGTGAACAACCCTATCAGACCAACTATATTCAAACCAACTGGAGGGATAAGCCCATCTGGGAGCGACGTTTCGCAGGCTCCTGACCACCCC
>CAYGOU010000235.1:2841-4885 GCA_964351455.1 uncultured Porphyromonadaceae bacterium | reverse complement strand
CCGGGGAGATCGAAGACCGCCACGGCTGGATTGAGATTCTTTAAGGCAAAGGGCAGAGGGCAAAGGGCAAAAATCAGTCCTATGACTTAATACAGAGGTCTAAAGGAGGTAACATAGGGTTTATGGATATTCAGGGAGGTCATGCACCTCCCTTTTTTCATTTCTCCTCCTCCTTTTTACCAATTTTTGCCCTCTGCCTTCTGCCCTTTGCCTTTTTTAGTAAGCTGAAAATTAGCAAGTAAGAAGATAATTTTAAAAATAATTGGTACTATGTGATACAAGCTACTGAAATAATAACATATCTTTGCATAGGAAACAATTGTGTTTTAACCAGTACTTGAACAATAAAACCTTCGGAACATGAAAAAAACAATCCAAATTAACCTGGCAGGCACCGTCTTCCACATCGACGACGATGCCTACGACCACCTTCGCGACTACCTGACCGCCATTGAGCGGCAGTTTTCATCTGCCTCCGGCGGAGCAGAGATCATCAACGACCTGGAGGTCAGAATGGCTGAACTGTTCACCCAGCGTCTGCAGCAGCACAGGCAGGTGATCAGCGCCGAGGATGTACGGGAGGTGCTCAGCCAGCTGGGCGAACCCTATGACCTGGGCGGAAGCCGCCCCTCATTTAACCAGCGGCGTGGCTATGGTTATGGCCAGCAGCGCAGGGCCCGCCGTATGTACCGTGATCCCGACGACAAGCCCATCGGGGGTGTCTGCTCCGGGCTTGCATACTATTTCAATACCGATCCGCTGCTTATGCGCATCCTTTTCGTGATTTCACTTTTCATGGGCTTTGGCTTCCTTCTCTACATCATACTCTGGATCGCCCTCCCGCTGGCCCAGACTACAGAGCAGATCAATGAAATGCGGGCAGGATCCAACCATTTCTGAACAACTTGTCATGAAAAGATCATTTAACTGGATATGGGCCCTGCTGCTACCGGGGTTGCTCCTTTTATCAGCTTCATGCGATACCGGAATCTCCGGCAACGGTCAGGTGGCCGAACGTACCGAGGAGGTCAGCGGCTTCAGCCGTGTGGTGATCAGCGGGAACTTCGACGTACACCTTCGACAGGGAGATCGCCCAGAACTCCGGTTCGAGATGGATGAAAACCTTTTTGACATTCTTGAGGTCAGGGAATCCGGACGTACCCTCACCATCGAAACCACTGTCAACATCCTCCGGGCCAGAAAAAAATCGGTTTACCTGACGGTAAAGGATCTTGAAAAGCTTGATCTGAGTGGTGCGGTGAATATTGACGGCAATGGCACCATCGAAACGGGTTCTCTGTCAATTTACAGCGCCGGTGCCGTCAGAATCGACCTTGTGCTGCAGGCAGACCGCCTGCGTCTCGACCTGTCGGGTGCCTCCGACTGCAATTTGCAGGGAAAAACCGATGAGCTCGAGGTTTCACTCACGGGTGCCGGTGATCTTCATGCCATCGACCTGTTTGCCCGGGTTGTCAATCTCGACCTCTCAGGAGCGGGTCATGCAAGAGTATATGCGTCAGAAAAGCTTGATGTGGATATCTCAGGAGTGGGCTCGGTGCGCTATCGTGGCGACCCCGCTCACGTAAACAAAAACATATCAGGTTTGGGCTCGCTCAAACAGGATTAATCCAACTATCATGGAAACGCTTAAAATTGACAATGCCAAGGCGCAGATGCGCAAGGGGGTGCTTGAGTACTGCATCCTGACCGTTCTCTCACAACAGGATTGCTATGCCTCTGACATCATCAACCGGCTGAAGGAGGCAAAACTGATCGTGGTTGAGGGAACACTCTACCCATTGCTCACCCGACAGAAAAATGCTGGCCTTCTCAGTTACCGCTGGGAAGAGTCGCAGCAGGGTCCCCCAAGAAAATACTACCGTCTGACCGACCTGGGGAAGGATTTCCTGGGTGAACTCGACCTTTCATGGGAGGAACTGGTCAGCGCTGTAAAATCCATTCACCAAAGCGCCTAATTCCTTAGTTATGAAAAAGACGATCAAAATAAACCTCAGCGGCATGGTTTTCCATATCGATGAGGATG
>CAYGOU010000235.1:0-2831 GCA_964351455.1 uncultured Porphyromonadaceae bacterium | reverse complement strand
CAACGAAATCATAGCCGACATCGAGTACCGCCTGGCCGAGATATTCCGTGAGCACATGAAAGCCGACCAGGAATCGGTATCCAGGGCAAATGTTGAGGAGGCCATAGGAGTGCTCGGAAACCCCGAGGAGATCGGAGAAATGGCTGGTGACGAAACCTCGGAGCCCGAAGAACCTGTTCATGGTTTTCGCCGTGCCCGACGTATGTACCGCGATACTTCAAATCGCGTTGTGGGAGGGGTTTGCTCAGGATTGGGCGAATACATGAATGTCGATCCGGTCATTTTCAGGATCCTGTTCGTGGTTTTTACTCTCACCTACGGGGTGGGTATTCTCGTTTACCTTCTCCTGTGGATCGCCGTTCCAGAAGCCCGCACCCGTGCTGAAAAAATGGAAATGCGGGGTGAAAACATCAACATTGCCAGCATTGAGCGCTCCGTTCGCCGGGAATTTGAGCAGGTCAAAACAAACCTTGAAAGCGAAGGCAGAAGATTATCCTCACGCAGTCGCCGTACCGTACGTCGCACAGCGCGCCAAAGTTCTTACCATCCCCGCGAAAGGTCCTCCGGAGGCTTCTTTCATGTGATTGGCCAGATGATTGTAATCTTCTTCAAAATCATTGGCGCCATCATCGGCTTCTCGCTGGTGGTTGCAGGACTGGCAATTCTTGTTGCCATCCTGGGGATTCTTATATCGGGAAATCTTTGGTTCGACAGCTTCGGCTGGAACCTCCATGAATTCAGTGGGGGAGAGATTCTGAACCTGTTTCTTGATGAAAGCGTCGGGATCATTTCGATCATATGCCTTATCCTGCTAATTGCTGTTCCGGTACTAGGACTGATATACGGTGGGGTGAAACTCCTTTTCCGTTTTCATGCCAATGACCGGGCCGTTGCCCTGAGCAGTACCGCTGCCTGGGTGGTGGCCCTGGTGGTGCTGAGCGTAATAGCCATCAGTGAGGGTTCACGTTTTTCAAACAGCGGCAGGGTAGAAAGTGAAGGCAACCTGATTGTTGACAATGAATATGGATACATCTATCTGATGACGGCCCTGCAGCCTGACGAGGATAGGGCCACAACAAGCTTCAGGGGTGACCTCTGGATAATCGCCAACGACGGAAAACCCCAGATGGTCGGAACCCCCAGGGTCGACATTGAACCAACTGCTAAGGATGGCGAAGCCACAATACGGATCATCCGGATCTCAAGGGGCTCCAACCTCAAAATGGCCCGCGAAAGTGCCGAACTGGTCGAGTATTCGTATGTGAGCAGGGATACCCTGCTGATGCTCGATCCGGTTTATCGCATTCCGCAAAGAGAGAAATTCCAGGCTCAGGAGGTCGAGGTTGAGATCCAGTTGCCGGTCGGCACCCGCATCTACCTGGACGAAAGCCTGCGCAGGCTCCTTTATGCCGTTGATAACACCGACGACCGGTGGTCACGTGCCATGGTGGGAGAGTATTGGGTCATGACCGAATCCGGACTTAGTCCGGAAACCCGTTAGCCGAAATCTCCGGCCGGCCAACGGCCGGCGAGGTTTTATTGTTCAGGGCCGGTTCGGGGAGTCTGACTCCCCGGCCGGCTTTGAACTTTTTTTTATATTTACCGGCCTATGGAACAGCGATTTTTCGCCACGCTTCCGCCGGCTGGCCAATTGGTTTTTACCTTGCTGATCATCCTGGTCAGCTTTTTTTTGGTTTCCCTGCTCTCGATCCTTTTCGGCATCCTTATTTTCGGAATTCCCATGCAGGATTGGATCTCCCTTGCCGACCTGAACGATCCGGCTGAGACAGGCATTCTTAAGTATTTGCAAATCACCCAGGCACTTGGCATTTTCGTGATACCTCCCCTGGTGGTCGGCTTTCTGGCACAACGGAATCCACTACACTACCTCACCCTCCACCGTCACATCCGCTGGAGGCCACTATTCCTGGTCATTCTCATCCTGGGCGCTGGCTTACCGGTCATTAACATGCTGGCAATATGGAACGAAGGACTCAACCTGCCGCGCTTCCTGAACGGAATTGAGAGCTGGATGGGACAAACCGAAGAGCAGGCTGCCCGCCTTACTGAACTGTTTCTTCGGGCCGATCGCTTTTCGATCTATCTGGTCAACCTTTTTATGGTGGCCATCATACCCGCCTTCGGCGAGGAATTTCTTTTCAGGGGTGTGCTGCAGCGGATTTTTACCAAGTGGTTCATGAATCCCCACCTGGCCATTCTTTTGGCCTCTATCCTCTTCTCTGCCCTCCACCTTCAGTTCTACGGCTTTTTGCCCAGGATGGCGCTGGGATTGCTGTTTGGCTACCTCTTCTACTGGTCGGGGAAACTCTGGTATCCAGTGATAGCCCACTTTGTAAACAACTTCATTCCGGTAACCCTGGTTTATCTTTACGGAAACCAGCTGAGCATTGAAGAAATGGGCACCATCGGTTCGGGCCAGCAGCCCCTGCTCTGGGCCATTCCTTCCCTCTTTATTCTCCTGCTGCTTCTATACTGGTTCAAAAAGTTACACCATCAGAATCTCACCAAAACCGAAAACCCATCACCATGAAAAAACTCCTCCTTATTCTTCTTGCCTTTGCAGCCATTAACCCCCTTAGTGCCCAGCTGAATCAGGATACCTCCAACCTGCTGAAATGTGGTGATTCGATGCCTGAGTTTGTACTCAACACCTTGGATGGGAAACAGATAAGCTCCGCATCTTTACATCGGAAGGTGGTGCTGATCAACTTCTTTGCCACCTGGTGCGGTCCCTGTATGAGGGAACTACCCGTGTTGCAAACGGAGGTGTATGAGAAATGGCAACATCACCCAGATTTCGTGCTACTGGT
>CAYGOU010000234.1:0-4888 GCA_964351455.1 uncultured Porphyromonadaceae bacterium | reverse complement strand
AGATCACTGAGTCCGAAATGATGTGCATTGTTGATGATGATGGTGTTGGCGTTGGGTATATCCAATCCGTTTTCGATGATCGAGGTTGCGATCAGTACATCATAATCCCCGTTGATAAATCCGAGCATGCGGTCTTCAAGTGTGGCCCCGTCCATCTGTCCATGCGCCGTAACAGTTCTTGCTTTGGGTACCACCCTTCGGATCAATGCCTCTACCTCTTCGATGTTCTGTACCCGATTGTGGATGACAAAGATTTGACCTCCTCGCTCAAGTTCATATTCCACCACCTCGCGGATAAGCTCCTCATTTAAATTGTGCAGCTCGGTCAGGATGGGCTGGCGGTTGGGTGGGGGAGTGTTGATCACCGAAAGATCACGGGCCCCCATCATTGAGAACTGCAGTGTTCTGGGTATGGGCGTTGCGGTAAGCGTGAGGGTATCGACATTAAGTTTTATCTGACGAAGTTTCTCTTTGACCGCCACGCCGAATTTCTGTTCCTCGTCGATGATCAGCAAACCAAGATCCTTGAAATGAAGGCTTTTCCCTATCAGCTTATGGGTTCCGATCAGTATGTCGACTTTGCCCTCCGGGAGCTCCTTAAGGATCCGGTTCTGGTCTTTTGACGGTCTTAGCCGGCTTATGTATTCAACCTTGCAGGGGAAGTTCTTCAGTCGCTCGCTGAAAGTCTTGTAGTGCTGAAGGGCCAGAATGGTTGTCGGAACCAGTACCGCAACCTGCTTGCTGTCGGCCACCGCTTTAAAGGCTGCGCGGATGGCCACTTCAGTTTTGCCGAAACCCACATCACCGCATACCAGCCGGTCCATCGGAATTCTGGATTCCATGTCGGTTTTCACATCGGTGGTGGCCTTCGTCTGATCCGGGGTGTCCTCATAAAGAAAGGATGCTTCAAGCTCATCCTGCAGGTAAGTGTCTGCTGAAAAGGCAAATCCTTCCGTCTCCTTTCGTTTGGCATAGAGCAGGATCAACTCCTTGGCTATATCCTTGATTTTGGATTTGGTTTTCGCCTTTTGCGCCTGCCAGGTACCGGATCCCAGCTTGTGAATTTTCGGAAGCTCTCCCTCCTTGCCTTTGTATTTTGAAATACGGTGGAGCGAGTGGATGCTCACATAAAGCACATCGCGGTCTCTGTATACCAGCCTGATCGCCTCCTGCCTGCGCCCGTTGATCTCAACCTTCTCGAGCCCCCCGAATTGTCCTATTCCATGATCAATGTGTACCACATAATCTCCGGGATGGAGGTCGGTCAGCTCTCTAACCGTCATGGCCTCGCGCTTTCTGAAGGTAGTTTTAACCTTGTAGCGGTGATATCGGTCGAAAATCTGGTGGTCGGTGTAAATGGCGATTCTGAGATCGTGGTCGTAAAAGCCTTCGTGCAGCGAAAGATCCAGCGTCGAAACGGCATAGCGTTTCTTCAGGGCTTCATCTCTTTCACGCTCAACACCAAGATGGAGCATTTCTCCAAGGATGACGGTCAGACGGTCGATCTGCTTTGCACTGTCTGAAATGAGCAGGGTCTGGTAACCTTCGGTATGATTGTACTGAATTTTTTCACGCACCAGATCAAAATTTTTGTTGAAAGCTGGCTGGTGCCCCGTATTGAAAAAAAAGCTTTCATTTCCCGGAAAGAAGTGCTTCTGGCCAAATTCCACCACCTGAACCTTACCAATTCTTTCGGTCAGTTCTGAAGTACTGACCAGTTTCTTTTTGAATTCGGCCGGATCCATGACATCCTCATCCGGATCATCCCCTCCGCTTGCGGCCACAGAGTGAAACCGGCTACTTTCACTTGCGTCGAGCCCCGTCAGGATCTGTTCCATCCGGTTCAGGCAATATTCAAGGTTTTGTGTCCAGAACTGAGCGCTCTCAGGCATAAATTCAAAGAGGGTCTGAACCGCTTCATCACCCAGGTGCTCGTTCAGATTTGGAACAATTGAAATGCGTTCTTCACGTCCCTTGGTTAGTTGGTTCTCAACATCGAAGGTTCTGACCGAACCCACCTCCGACCCAATGAATTCAATTCTGTACGGATGCTCGGCAGCATAGGAAAAAACATCGATGATTCCCCCCCTGACGGCAAACTGACCCGGTTCCCAAACGAAATCCGACCTTTCGAAACCATATTCAAAAAGCAGGTCGGTTACAAATTCCATGTCAAGCTTATCCCCGGGTCGCACCACCAGGGTGTGGTCTTGCAGCTTTTTCCTTGAAACCACCCGTTCAAACAGCGCTTCTGGGTAGGTGACCACCAGGGGTTTTACGTTGCGGGTCACCAATTTATTCAATACTTCCGTTCGAAGGAGAATGTTGTCCTTGTCGATCTGCTGCATGCGGATCGCGCGCTTGTAGCTCGATGGGAAATAGTAAACCTGTTCTTCTCCAAGGAGATTTATCAAATCGGTGTAGAAATGCGCTGCCTCCTCCCGTTCCGACAACAGGATCAGTCTGGGCTGTCGTTGAAGTTTATGCAGGGCAGCCAGCAGCAGGGCAGGACTTGAGGCATTGAGGCCGTTCAGATGAACGGTTTTGTCTTTTTCGGCCTGGAAAAAAGAGGCCAGCCGGACAATCACAGGATGCCCGGTATACTTAGCGATCAGATCCGCAGGTTTCATAAAGCGGGGCAAAACTAAGAAAAAACCTAACGAATCCAGTATCCCAGGTTGATGAAAAGGATCGGTTTAAAGGTTTGCAGGGAGCTCATGAGAGTTAGTTCGACGGGGCCAATCGGACTGGCGTACCCGTAGGTAAGTCCGGTGCCAGAGAGACTTGTTGCCTTGTCACTAAGATTATATAGAAGATCAAATGCCTTGCCCAGGTTGGTTTTCCAAATCACATAATGGTTTCCTTTTACGTTCCATTGGAGGTCTGCCCGTAGAATGATGGCGTGATTTGCAGCCCGCTGCATGTAATCTAGTCCGACAAAGGGAATGACGCTTTTATGATAATAACCCAATCCTCCTACATAGGAACGATATGGGTAGGCAATTGAATCGCCTATAGCGAAGTGCATTTGAATGGCGGGCTGGAAGCTTATTCTGGGCAGGATTTCAAAGGCCCTTCGGTGCCGGTAATCGAGGATCAGCGAAGGAACATATCCGTTGTTGGTGAAATCATTTACGAATTTGAGCCTCATGTAAACGGACTCTCCTTTTGTGGGGAAAGGACTCCGGTTGAAATTATCCTTAATTATTGCTGCATAAAGGTTCAGCATTCTCGAATTGAATGCATCGAGGTCGAGGAAGCTGACATTGGGAAGTACTGAAGCAAACTCCCCCTGGATACCGGCCCTGACAGAGAAATCCTCCTTGAATGTAGTACGAAGGGTGAAATCGATCAGGGCATCGTTATAGCGATAACTGCTTCTTTTCAGTCCGTTTCCGTATTCGTAGGCGTGGATTCTGTTAAACTCAGATTTGAATCCGTAGTTCCTGTTATTCCGCGTAATAAAAAAGTAGGAAGCTGTGAGATTGGGATTCTCACCAAGGGTCAGACTGGCGGTCAAACGGTCGCCGCGTCGCCAGAGATTCTTGAGTTCGCCTTTGGTCAGCAAAGCGACATTGAAAAGGTTGTCATAATGAACCCCCACGTGGATCAGTTCGCGTTTCTTCTCTTGTGCCCTGACTACAAGCCTGACGCCCTCCGCTACTGGTTCAAGCTGGTAGGTTACGGTGGTAAATTCATTGGTGCCGTAAAGCCGCTGCATGGCGCGGAAAATGTCATAAGGTTTCAGCCATGCCGGAAAGGGAAGCTCCATTTTCGACTCAACAAACTCGGGAGTTACATCTTCAATGCCTGAAAAACTGATTTCCCTGATGAAAAGTGAATCCAACTGTTCGAGGGGCCTTACCGGTAGGATTTGCTCATCTGCCAGCCTCTTGAGGTTTTCTCCAAGAGCTCTCAAGGTTTCCCAGTGATCCCGCGCCGTTTTCTCTCCGTCGCGAATGATGGTTTCGGCCATCCAGAATGTGAGCGTGCTGGCTCCGGGGGTTCTTGGCCGGATCAGAAGATCACACAACTCCCTGTTCCTGGCATTGATGTCCTCACGGGTCAAGGTGCTGACCTGTTTCAGAAGGTTGATCATGTTGTCAAGGTCGCCCTTTTCAAAAAGTTCCCTTTGAACATCCACCCCTATCAGGATATCAGCGCCCATGGCCTTGACATGTTCAGCCGGGAAATTGTTGATGAAACCACCGTCAACCATCAGCTTTCCTCCGATTTCGACCGGAGTGAAAGCCGTGGGAATGGCCATAGATGCCCTGACTGCATCGTGCAGGATACCGCTGTTGAGCACCACCTCTTTGCCTGTGACGATGTCGGCACCAATACAGAGGAAGGGTCTTGGTAAAAGGCTGAAATCACGAATATCGTAAGCTCTCCATAGGAGACCAGCCAGCATGTTGGTGATGTTTTGACCTGCCACCAGTCCTGTTGGCAACTGAATCCCCCCCCTGGTTACGGGAAAGGAGAAGAAGTACTTTTCAAGCTCCTCCTTGTATTCAAAGGTCATGTCGGTGCGTGGAATCTGGTCGGTCAGCAGGGATTCCCAATCCTGGGTCAGGGCCATTTTCTCCATTTCGGCAGGAGTGTAACCCAAAGCGTACATGGCGCCTACGATGGATCCCATGCTTGTGCCGCCTACCACATCAATCGGAATACCTGCCTCCTCGATCACCTTGATCACCCCGATGTGAGCCAGTCCTGCTGCTCCACCCCCTGAAAGCACCAGTCCAACCCTGGGGCGCTGGCCATAAAGGGCAGAAGGCAGAAGGCAAAGGGCAAAAATTAGTATAAGGTAAAAAGAGGGTTGGTTTTTTACTATCATGATACAGCAACCGTTTGAAGTTTCAAATATAATGCAACCAGTAACCAG
>CAYGOU010000233.1:0-4943 GCA_964351455.1 uncultured Porphyromonadaceae bacterium | reverse complement strand
ACCCCACCCCGGGATCCCCTGTGAAATTTGTAATTCACGCCGAAACAGAAGGCTATCTGCCGGTGAGGTTTCCGGTCGTATGCCATGAAAAGGGACTGCATCCCATACAAATCAGCCTGGTGAAAATTGATGATGCCCCAGCACATGTAGGGGTGGTTACCCAAAGCAACATCAGCCGCGTTGTGGAGGGCAGAATCCAGGATTCACTGCTATTTTTAACCCCGCTTAACCAGGCTTCGCTGCTTATTCCCCAGGGTACCAGAATGGTGGATTCCCGTGCCGCTGAGCTTGGAGGAAGTCTCAACATAAAATTCGCTTATTGGGAAGCTGTTCATAGTGAATCGGTGGCTGCATTTCCCGGAGGACAAACTGCCATTTCTGCCTCATCAAATGGTGTGGCATATCAGGCTCACCCCGCTGGCATCTTTTACCTGGAGGCCGTGGATGCCTACGATAAGTCGGCAGTGTTCTTTGACGGCCCACTGGAGCTGAGCCTGCTCATCAATCCCGAAAGCTATAATCCCGAAAAGGAACGGCTCATCTCCCCTTCCGACGCTGTAACCCTCTGGCATCAGAATGCAGCCACCGGAGTGTACGAGGCCATTCAAACCATCCAGCTTTCTGCATTTCAAAACAAGATCCTGGCAAATATCCCTGTTACCGGATCCGGATATTATCTCCTGGGCTGGATCGACAACACATCCTGCAGTACTCCGCTTAGACTACAATTAAATACGCTTCCCGAATATAGGGTGCCACCCTATTCTTTCAGGGCAGGGATTTATCAGGTATTCAACGACCAGGTAAGACTGATCAGAACCCTCGCCTTCGGAGGGGCCTCGGGCGAGGAGTCCCGGGTTTACGGACTTCCAACCAATACCGAGATCATCCTCAGATTCGACAGTTACCTCCAGCAGGTCAATGGATATTACCGGGCTCCCGATCCACTGCTCCTGGCAGATGCATGTCAAGACCAGCCCGTCAGCCTGGATATGCTCCCCTACACCCAAAGTGATTACAAAGAGGTGCATCCCGTTTTCATCGACACCGAACACAATAACACCCGTTATACGCCTCAGGTTTTTCCGGGCTATTACCGTAAAAAGGGAACCACAGAATGGCAGTCGGCCTTTGTGTTTGAAGGAAAGGCCTACGTGATCAATCCAGAGCCCGGGGTCAGCTACCAGCTTGGGATCAACTTTAAAGGCGAGTTTCATGAAAAAGAGGTGGTTTTCGGCGAAGAGGAGATCGTAACCATCGAGATTGAAATCGATTAACCAGAAACAAAGAACGTCATGACCGCAAAGCATATATGCAAATGCCTTACCATCCTCACCCTGTCAGTCATGCTGACAGGCCATGGACTTCAGGCACAAACCGTTAAAATCCAATTGCCAGTTATCGACTGGACCACGGGTTGGGCAGCAGGACTGAAACTGAGCACCCTCGGACCGGGACTTGAAGCCATCAAGTCGGTAAATCAGAACTGGAATGCCCGCCTGGGGGTTTCATGGCTCGGTTTTCCGATCAACCGATCGGTGGCATCAGGGAACCTGCATATTGACCTTCAATCGAAAGTTAGATTGGGCGGGATCAATCTCCAGACCGACTTCTACTTCCATCCATGGTATTATTTTACCGGCGGATTGATGGTTAACCTGACCCGGATCAGGTTTACTACAGAACTTGAAGAGGTGATCCATTTTGGTGACATAGAAATATCTCCGGAGGATATAGGACTCATGGAAATCAGGGTCAGACCAGGATGGCCGGTGTCGCCCTTTTTGGGCGTCGGAATCGGAAACCCCCTGCCGGCAGGACGGAATATCTGGTTTAACGTCGAACTGGGAGCCCTGTACCATGGAAAACCTCATTTCAGCATCGAAGCCGAGGGAATGATTGAACCCACTGCCAACAGGGAGAATGAAAAAGCCCTCAAAGAACACTTCAAGGGCTTCAGGTTTTATCCAATGCTAACGGCTCAGGTCAGCTACCGGATCCGCTGAGGATTATTGTATTTCCTTAAAAGTAACCTTCTCGTTGATCTTGTAGCTCATGGGCATTGAAAAGGGTTCAGGCAACTGATCCCCTTCAATGATGATCACACCCGAGATGTTTGAAACAACGTTCGACTCGAGGGTAATACCTGTTACAGAATCAATCGTTGAAGATCCTTCCTTTGTACCGGCCAGGGAGAAGTCAAGGAACATTCCCTGCACTTCAATGGGTTCGGCAGTGTCGGAACTTGACAAGGAACCGGCAATCCGGATCTCATGACTGCTTTTCGAAGACTTGACCAGGGTGTACTCTGAAGAGACCTTCATCGCCATCGCCTGTTGGCTGGTTCCTTCAAATTTCCACATTTTGCGCGTGGCGACGGGTTCGTCAGGAAACATGAACCACTGATTCTGAATCATCGTCTGAAGACCATCAGCACTGCCGAATGAGCCAGCCAGTCCCGACATCATCTGTTCAAGCCCCACAACCGATTCAGAATCTCCGAGTTTCTCACGAAGTTTTGCCGGTAGTTCCATGGATAGAATTTTGCCGGTGGTTGAAAGGTTATACTGGAAGGGATCGTTCAGCATAAGCATGATGTCGGCTGCCCAGTCGGGAGCCTCCTCACCCGAACCGGTGTCATACTCCATGTCACCGTTGGGTGTTTTGGTTGAAAGCACGATTCGGGTAATTCGCTGTTCAATACTATAAAGATCCCCCTCAACCGCACTCAAGACCTTTGCTTCAGAAACCATTGTAAGCAGTCCTGTTACCTCCATCTGGGTGCCCATAACATCCTGCACGATGACCGAGTTTGTGACGGTTTCAATCTGGTAGGTCTGATCCATTTTGAGCTGATACCTGAGCTGAACCTTTTTGGCTTGAAGCTGGCCCGTTGCCATCAACAGGATCAAAATGGTTGAAACAAGTCTGATTGTTTTCATGATTTTGTGGTTATATGGTTAATTGGTTGATCAGAGCCAAGACCGGGAATCGAACCCGGATCGGCGGTTTACGAAACCGCTGTTCTACCGTTTAACTATCTTGGCTAAAGAGGCTGCAAAGATAAACACTTTTTTTGGCCATCTATAGCTATCTTCACCGGCTCATTGAACCAATCCGTTTTCGTTGGATTTCAAGCAGCTTAAAAGGGATATCTGGGAGGCCATAGCCGGGACCGACCAGGACTTCACCCGAGTCAGCATGAAGCGGGCGGTATTTCTATTATCGGTTCCGATGGTGCTTGAAATGATGATGGAATCGATCTTTGCCGTGGTCGACATCTGGTTTGTATCAAGGCTGGGCGCCGAAGCGGTTGCCACCGTTGGTATCACAGAATCATTGACAACTATCGTTTATTCCATTGGTGGAGGATTGGCAACGGCAACAACGGCACTGGTAGCCAGACGAATCGGTGAGCACAATCCTAAAGAGGCATCCCGGGTGGCATTTCAGGCCATTATCGCGGGTATCCTGGCCTCATTCTTAATATCGGTCCCCGGTATACTCTGGGCTCCGGAAATTTTGAAACTGATGGGAGCCTCGGAGATCATCGTTAATGAACACTCCATTTATACCCGAATCATATTGGGCTCGAATGCCATTATCATGCTGCTTTTCATCATCAATGCGGTGCTCAGAAGCTCAGGGGATGCAGCCATGTCACTTAGAGTCATGTGGGTGGCCAACATCATAAACCTGATCCTCGACCCCCTCCTGATATTCGGAATAGGCCCCTTCCCCGAGCTCGGAATTAAGGGAGCTGCCATTGCAACGGCCACAGGTAGAGGAATCGCAGTGTTGTTTCAGTTTTTTATCCTTTTCAGGGGAAAAAGGAGGATCAAACTGACCGTCAACGAAATCGGTTTCAATCCGAAACTGATCCTGCAGATCATCAGGCTGGCACTCGGCGGCATTGGCCAAACGCTAATTGCCACTACCAGCTGGGTAGGATTGATCCGGATCGTTGCCCAGTTCGGCAGTTCGGTGGTTGCGGGGTATACCATTGCCCTCAGGATCATCATTTTTGCGCTGCTTCCTTCGTGGGGGATATCTAATGCTGCCGCCACCCTGGTCGGACAGAACCTGGGTGCGGGCGAACCGGAGAGGGCAGAGCGGGCAGTCTGGATAACCGGATGGATCAACTCCCTGCTGCTGTTGTCGATAGGTGCCATCCTGGTCATTTTTCCGGGAAGTTTCATAAGGGTATTTATGGACGGAGAGGATATTGTTGCTCCCGGAATTGAAGCTCTCCGGATCATCAGTCTGGGTTTTGTCTTTTACGGTCTGGGAATGGTGCTGGTTCAGGCCTTCAACGGAGCAGGTGACACCTTTACCCCTACCTGGATCAACCTGCTCTGCTTCTGGATAATTGAGATTCCACTTGCATACCTGTTGGCCATACACCTGAAATTGGAACAATCGGGTGTATTCATGTCGATCCCGATAGCCGAGTCGCTCATGACCGTGTTCGCACTGATCCTCTTTCGGCGGGGAAAATGGAAGCAAAAGATCGTCTGATTTGTTTTATTTTTATTCAGATAATCCATTCCATTGGTGCAGATGAACCTTTCCCGTTCACCCTGGATTCTGATCTTATTACTGACGGCCGGTTGCAATCCTGAAAGTCCCAATCAGCCTCCGGTGGCCTTTTTTACCCTCTCGCCTGAAACCGGTGACACCCAAACCGAGTTTACGCTGGATGCCACCGGAAGCTACGACCCCGAAGATCCCGACTCACTGCTGAAGATTCGCTGGGATTATGAAAACGACGGCATCTTTGATTACCCCTGGGTTTTCACCAGGATCAACCGCTACCGCTTTCCGAATGATGGCAACTTTTCCGTAAGACTTCAGGTGAGAGACCGGGATGGACTGACAGCCGATTACTACAGAGAGGTCATCATCAGCCGCGGCAACCGCAGTCCTGCCCTGCCCTTTATGCC
>CAYGOU010000232.1:0-4950 GCA_964351455.1 uncultured Porphyromonadaceae bacterium | reverse complement strand
CTTAAGCCCCCGGCAACAGATGGTAGGGCTTAAGCCCCCGGCAACAGATGGTAGGCTTAAGCCCCCGGCAACAGATATTATTCTTTGAATTATGAGCGCTCTGGTTCGGTACATATCACCCCTGCTGCTGCTGATGCCCGCTTCGGGGTGCCGGCATGAGAGTGTTCCGCCTCCTCCGGATGTGCTCTTCATTGTGGTTGACGACCTGAACGACTGGGTCGGCTGCCTGGGAGGAAGGG
The DNA here is from genome assembly GCA_964351455.1 of uncultured Porphyromonadaceae bacterium. Lineage (GTDB taxonomy): Bacteria > Bacteroidota > Bacteroidia > Bacteroidales > UBA12481 > JAGHDB01. The sequence goes on along the minus strand of CAYGOU010000232.1, from coordinate 4,711 downwards.
CCGGCGTGCATACCCCCAACCTCGACAGCCTGGCCGCTGGGGCGATGCTTTTCACCAACGCCCACTGCACGGCACCTTCATGCGCACCCAGCAGAACCAGCGTATTGACCGGCGTGAGTCCCGCTACCAGCGGTGTCTATTCCAATCACCACGATTGGCGTGAATCGTCGATGCTCGACACGGTGACGACCCTGCCCGCATTTTTCAGGGAGGCTGGATATGAGGTGAAAGGAGGGGGCAAGATCTTCCATGCCCTGACCTGGATACAAACCGCCTATGGCCTCGACCAGAATGATCCGGAACTCTGGGACACCTATTATCCATCCAAAACCCGCTCAATGCCGGTTGAGAAATGGCCCCCCGGATACCGCTCCGACTCCCTGGGAACCATCAGCTGGCCCGCTGTGACGGGAGCAGAAACCAGCAACCGGCCTCCCAACTTCTTCGACTGGGGCCCCCTCGAGTCGAGTGAAGAGTATGCCGACCATAAAGTGGTCGACTGGGCCATCGGGGAATTACAAAAGCGTTCACGCAAGCCGCAATTTCTTGCGGTAGGACTTTTCCGGCCCCACATCCCATGGTTTGCGCCACAAGAGTTCTTCGACCTCTACCCAATTGACTCAATAGAGCTGCCAAAGATTAAAAAAGATGATCTCCGGGATGTATCAAAGGTGGCACTTCCCTGGTTGCGTCGCGACTGGCACAACTGGATCATTGAAAACGGATTTTGGAAAGAGGCCGTTCAGGCCTACCTGGCATCCATCTCCTACTCAGATTACCAACTGGGACGACTGCTGGATGCCCTCAGGGAGAGCGGACGAATGGAGAATACCATCATTGTGCTCTGGTCGGACCATGGCATGCACCTGGGCGAAAAGGAGCAGTGGGAAAAATTTACCCTGTGGGAGGAGTCCACCCGGGTTCCACTGATCATCCGGGTACCCGGCATGAAACCCGGATCGTGCAAAGAGGCGGTCAGCCTGCTGGATATATACCCTACCCTGGCGGAGCTTACCGGCGGCATTCTCCCGTCCCACCTCGAGGGCGTCAGCCTGGTCCCGCTCATCGTTTGCCCCACATTGACCAGAAATGAACCTGCCATCACCACATTTCACGAGGGCAACCATGCGGTTCGCACCGAACGTTGGAGATACATCCGATACAACAATGGTGATGAAGAGCTTTACGACCACCGGAACGATCCGAATGAGTTTCTGAATCTTGCCCGGGATGCTCAGTACAGGAAGATCTTAGAGGAGTTGGGGGGATGGCTGAGGTGAGGAAGGGTTACGGGAGGTTACGGTGGGTTACAATAGGTTACAGAGGGTTGCAGAGGGTTGCAGGAGGTTACAATGTTATGGTTATGAATAAAGTACTTTTTGGTTTACTGGTATTGGTTGTTGTATCGTGTAAGCGCGACCCTGACAGCGTGTCGCTGGCTGGAAGCTGGATGTTCAGGATCGATTCGCTTGATCAGGGTCTTTCAGGATCCTGGTTTGCCGCTCCGTTTGATGAATACATTGTTTTGCCGGGTTCGATGGCTCAAAACGGCAAAGGCCGGCCGGTGGATGCAGAGACCCAATGGACCGGACAGGTGGTCGATCAGTCGTGGTACACGGATGACCGGTACGCTCCATATCGTAAGCCAGGCAACATCAAGATCCCCTTCTGGCTGCAGTCTGAATTGCACTATGTGGGACCTGCATGGTACCAGCGCGTGGTCACCGTACCAACATCCTGGAAAGAAAAAAGAGTTCTGCTGAACCTTGAGCGCTGCCATTGGGAAACCACGGTATGGGTCGACTCAAAAATGGCCGGAAACAATAACAGCCTGGCAACCCCTCATTTATATGATCTGACCGCCCTGTTGTCGCCCGGGCAGCACCTGCTGACCATCCGGGTTGATAACCGGATGATCGTGGATGTGGGAGTGAATGCCCACAGCGTGAGCGATCACACCCAGTCAAACTGGAACGGCATCGTTGGGGATATCGAGCTCATCGCAGGATCTCCCATCTATGTAAGCAGGATAAGAATCGACCCCAACATCCACCTGGGCAGCGTTAAGGTCACCGGAATTCTTCATAACACCCTGAAAGACACCGTTCCCGCTTCACTGACCGTCGCCGCGCGCGAATTCAGGGGTATGGATCAGAAGCCCGGCAAGCAGCAGGGTCAAACCATGCGCTTCATAAAAATGGCGGCCCCCGGAAGTGAATACTTCGAAATGGTCATGTCGATGGGTGATGATTTTAATCGGTGGGATGAGTTCAGTCCTGATCTCTATCAGCTTGAACTCGACCTGGAGGTTTCGCGCACCGGTGACAGGGATTTTCAGCGACACATTTTCGGAATGCGCGAATTCATAGCCAATGGAACCCGCTTTTCGGTCAACGGCCGGCAGACCTTTTTACGGGGTACCCTTGAGTGCGCCATTTTTCCTGAAACGGGATACCCTGCGATGGACGTTGATGAATGGAGCCGCATCTATGCTGTTTTAAAGTCGCACGGACTGAACCACATGCGCTTTCATTCGTGGTGTCCGCCACGGGCGGCTTTCATCGCCGCCGACCTGGCAGGCATCTACCTACAGGTCGAATGTGGAGCATGGACCACCGTGGGCAATGGAACGGAATTCGACACATGGATCTACACTGAGAGCAACCGGATCGTTGAGGAGTACGGAAACCACCCCTCATTCTGCATGATGGCCTACGGCAATGAACCCGGAGGAGCCAACCAGGTGGCCTTTCTCGATGAGTTTGTACGTCACTGGAAAGAGCGCGACGACCGGAGGGTTTACACCGCTGCAGCGGGATGGCCCAACGTACCATCCATGGATTTTTTCAACCCCTGGCAGCCACGGATCCAGGCCTGGGGCGAAGGACTCAACAGCATCATCAATGCCCTTCCTCCCCAGTCTGACTACGACTGGACCGGCCGGATTGCAGCAAACTTTGCAGGCAAACCGGTGGTAAGCCATGAAATCGGACAGTGGTGCGTCTATCCCGATCTGAAGGAGATCGATCGATACACCGGCGTTCTTGAAGCCCGGAATTTTGAGATCTTCAAGGAGACCCTTGAAAAAAACCACATGGGGCACCTGGCCGACTCCTTTCTGCTGGCATCCGGAAAGCTTCAGACCCTTTGCTATAAGGCCGACATCGAAGCGGCCCTCCGAACTGAAGGGATGGCTGGTTTTCAACTGCTTGACCTGCATGATTTTCCGGGACAGGGAACCGCACTGGTGGGGGTACTGAATGCCTTCTGGGAGGAAAAAGGATATGTGTCGCCCGAAGAATTCAGCCGCTTCTGCAATTACACCGTTCCGCTTGCCCGGATTCAAAAAATGGTTCTCAATTCAACTGACACGCTGAAGGCATTCATTGAAATAGCCCATTTCGGAGCTGATGATCTTGAGGATGCCGCTTGCAGGGTTTTGCTTTCAACCGCAGATTCGGCGGTTCTTTATGATGAGCAATTCTCTTCTATCAGGGTTCTTACCGGGTCACTCACTGAGGTTCACCGGCTGGAGTTTCCGCTCAGCAATATAAAGATTGCGACCAGCATGACCCTCTCGGTGACCGTCGGGGATCACGAAAACAGCTGGGATCTCTGGGCCTACCCCGCCACGGAACTCTCATCGCCAGTGGTGCCGGTTTTCAGCGAATTCTCAGAAGAGCTGGCAAGTCTGCTCGAATCGGGTGGGTCGGCAATCCTGAGCCTTGGTCGCGACCGGGTGGCCCCTGAAATGGGAGGCAACATTGCCCTGGGATTCTCAAGCATTTTCTGGAACACCGCCTGGACCCGCAGGCAGGCACCCCATACGCTGGGCATTCTGTGCGATCCCGGGCATCCGGCATTGAAAGGTTTCCCCACTGAATACCACAGCAACTGGCAGTGGTGGGATATCATCAGCAGCGCCAAACCGTTGCTGATCGACGGACTTGACTCCGGAATTCAGCCCTTGGTTCGGGTGATCGACGACTGGTTTACCAACAGGAGACTGGCCCTGCTGTTCGAATGCCGGGTTGGTAATGGCAAGCTGGTGGTTTCAGGAGCGGATCTGGTCAGCGATCTGGCCGGGCGTCCCGCATCAAGGCAACTGTTGCAGAGTCTGACAGACTATATGCAAAGTGGTTCATTCGATCCCGCCTTTAGTCTGACTCCCGGAGCCGTCTCGGACTTTATCCGGCCTTCGTTGTAATGCTTTGTTTCACAGACTGAAGTTGGTCATCTCGCCGGTTACCCGGTAATCATATTCGGGGTACTCATATATGGGCATCCGGGCTTCGGTTTCGCCCAGCGAATACCCCCATACGCCTTCATATTCGTCAAGCTCTTCGCCCATCTCCAGCAGCTGATCCAGGTACTTTTGCACCGGCTTTGACTCAACTATGCTGACACGTCCCATTTGCTCGATGATGGGACTATGTGAGCGAGTCTGGTCGTGCTCGAATTCAAGGATCCGCTTGCCATAGCGTGTTATTCCCACCACCCTGAAAGTCATACTCTTACCCACACCTGGAAGGTTCATCACATTGCGGTCGGTGGCCACAAAGGGTATATTGAGGGAGGATTTCAGCCGTTCAAGGCGCTCAATCATCCTGGCCGGGTCGTCGGTCAGATGACGGATCTCTTCAGAGATCTTCAGGTCGACAGAACCCAGTACTTTCTCCTCCATTTGCTCCTGTACCGATCGGGCATTGGG
>CAYGOU010000231.1:0-4952 GCA_964351455.1 uncultured Porphyromonadaceae bacterium | reverse complement strand
AAACATCCTTAACGGTTTGAAAAATGACGCTATAAGAGACCAGAAGAAAGACCGATAGCAGTGCTATTACAAAAACCACCCGGCTGTAGATCGAAGACTTGAACCAGAGATAACGGTTCAGCAGAGGGCCAATGATCTTTTTTTTATATCTCAATGGGGTCATTTTATACAAAAGCAAAACGGCAACTCAAGCGGATCTTTGTTTGCGGATTCACACCTAAGTTGCCGATTTTTTACCGATTCTTCCTCAGGAGACGGATAAAAAATGTGCCTCAAACTCTTTCCAGAGTTCGGCTGGCATTTCTGCCAGGGTTTGATCGCGAAGTTCTCCCCCATCCTGAAGCACCGGTCCTGGCATGGCCTGGCTGTACTTTCCGGTAGACTTAAGTAGGAACTCCCTGACCCTGTCCAGCTCCTCATTCATCCAACGTGATGCGTCCTCTGCCACCAGGCATGAACGGGTTTCATTGACCCAGCCCTGAGGTTTAACCTCGCAGATCCAGCCCTTGCGGAATGGATCCTCCTGCAGAAGTTCGGGGTTTTCGGCCAGTTCATGGTTGAATCCCTTTACCTCACCGGTAATTGGGGCATAGATCTTCATCTCCTTGCCATCCTGATGAATGCTTGCCAGGGGATCTCCTTTGCGCACCAGGTCGCCTGGGTTGACTATTTGTTCAACATGAACCTTTCCGGTAACATGAAGCAAAAGGTCATCCAATCCGATTCTGGCTTTCCCCGAGCGTTCAAGGTGCATCCACGTGTGGTTGGTGGTGAACAACAGCCCCTGTGGAACCCTCAGGTTTTCGGCCAGAAGCGCTCCCTGGCCTGCCACCGCAAGTTTCTTGGAGGCAGACTTCCGATTGAGTAGGATCCAGAACGGTACCAGCATCAGAAAAAAGATGATGATGCCAATGTATTCGATCCCCTTCGTTTCAAAAATGTTTACATAACTGAAGCCATCCATTGCGTTTATGTTTTGTGCAGACCGGCCCATTGCCGGTCTGCGGGTTAATTAATGATCGTCTTTGGCCCATGAGGGCGGTTCGGTCAAAACCGGCATTCTCCGGATGACCCAGCGGAAGATCCAGATTTCGGTTAAAATGACCGTCGCGGTGATTACAAACTCCATCCAGGAGGGGAAATACCTCACTGCAGCATCCCAACGGAAACCGATAACACTCACATTGAGTCTGTTCACAACTACACCAAGCATCGTAAGTATGGTGGCAACCAGGATGAGTTTGAAATTCTTGTTTCGGTAGCCCTGGAAATAGAGTATCATGGGCAGGAGAACCAGTCCTATCATCTCGAAAAGGAACCAGTATCCCATGGGAGTTCCCAGGAGATCCCATCTCTTTTCATGAATGAACACCAGCATTTGCAGAAATAGGTAGGCAAACATGGCCCCGGCACATATCCTTGACAAACTGATCACGATGTTGTGGCGCGCCTTCTGGTTTTTCTCGCTGATCTGTTTGAAAAAGACTCTTTGACTGAGGGTTCCTTCAAAAATCACCATCGAAAGCCCTGCGAAAACACTGGATACCAAAAACATTATTGGAATGAATTCTGAATACCAGAGTGGATGTATCTTTTCTTTGGCCATCAGATACAGAGCTCCAAGTCCTGATTGATGCAGGATAGATAGGGTGATTCCGAAAATCACCGCCGCCAGGGTCATGCCTGAGAGGATCTTGTGGGCCCTCCTGGCTCCGATCCATTCAGCAATGGCCGGCGAGAATTCGATCAGCTGGGCAATCATATAAAGCATAAAATGCCAGGCCACAAGAAAAAGGACTGAGTTGGTTCCGAAGTTGTTGCCAATGATGGGATTCACAATATTCCATGGTCGGCCCAGGTCGAGCACCAGTGCACCGGCGTAGAACATATAGGCAAGAAACCCGTTGAGCACGGTAACCCTTACGATGGGTTTGTAAAGTTTGTTATTCAGGACATAAACCATGAAGGTCACTACATAGGCTCCTCCGGCGAAGGCGACACCGGTGACTACATTAAAACCTTTCCAAAGTCCCCAGGGAACCTCCTGGGTCAAATTTGACACCGTTCCGAGTCCATTCCAGAACCTGATCACGATGAGAACGATACCCAAAAGAATTATCGGGATCGAAATGATGTTGAAGGGCGTGAATATCTTTCCCTTGGGCTTTAATTCCTGCAGCCAGAACTTGAAAAAGGAGACCCGTGCCTTGGGTTGCTCCAGGATGGAAGCGGTATTATTCGTTTTCATCTTCTTCGGCTTTGGCGTTTTTCTTGGTTGCTTCATGTATTCCGAGCAGCAGGGTCGGCACCAGCACGAATACGTAGGGTACCGTGTAGAGGAATCCCTTGGTCAGAGCCGGATAGGATGCCTTCTGAAGATGGGTTCTGAATCCCATTTCATCAAATTCGGCAGGAGCCAGATAGAGCCAGTCGGTTCCGCCTGCCTCATGCTCACCGAAGATGTGGTCTTTATATATTTCGGGATTCTCGTGGATGCGTCGCCGGGCTTCGGCGATCAGATCACGGCGCTTGCCAAACATAAGGGCCTCGGCCGGACAATTTTCGACGCAGGCAGGAATAGCTCCCTCTCTCTGTCGGTCGAAACACATGTCGCACTTGAGAATCTTCGGATTTGCGCTGAAATATTCAAATTTTGGTATATCAAAGGGACAGGACAGCATGCAATAACGGCAGCCCATGCACTTATTAGATCTCCAGATAACCGGACCCTCTTTGGTCTTGTATAAGGCCTGGGTCAAACAGGCTGCCACACAGGCAGGTTCGTTACAGTGCATGCACTGATCCTTCACATAAACTTCGCCTGCTGAGGTGTTGTAGAGGTTTACAACCGTCCTGCAAGTCTCATCCGTCTTTCTGACGACTTCAACATCAGGAGTACCGGTTGGCTCAGGAAGTCCATGCTCCTCTGCGCAGGCGTATTCACACGACTGACATCCTATGCACCGGTAAGAATCGTAAAGGACACCGCTGAATTCAATGTCACCATCTGACTTCGCAGCAAGTGCCTGGCCTTTTCCAAATGCCAGTGTTGCACTGGCAAGGCCGAGTGTTTTCATGAAAACTCTCCGATCTAATCCCATGATTTTAGTTTTTATGGTTTAGAAACTGTGACTGAAACTCCTCCCAAACCTCCGGTCCGAGTCCTGCCAGTACACCGTCAGCAATCTCTCCCCCGTCGGGCAGGGTCAAATGACCGTACTTCAGTTTATTGGCATAAACTGCCGTGGTGAGAAAGTCTCTTAGCTGGCTGAATTCATTTTGCAACCACTCCTTATACCTGTTAGCCATCAGCATGATCTGGGTTTCACGCATCCAGTGCACCGGTTCAATGGTGTAGACCCAGCCCTTCGAATAGGGAAACGAATTCAACAGGGAGGGGTCGTTGTATAGGATATCATTCTCAGAGCGGATAATTCCCGTAACGGGTGAGGATATTTCAAGTTGCTTTCCCTTTTGGATAAGAGTGAGAAAAGGTTCTCCCTTGCGAATCTGTTCGCCCGATTTCTTCATACGGATGCGGGTAACGGGACCGGTCACCCGTTGGAGAAAATCATCAATACCAACCCTGACTTTTCCGTCCGGCTCCATGATGGCCCAAGTGTGTGATTTATCGAAAAACAGACCGCCGGGAACCTCAACCGAATTCTGGCTGATGACCTTACCTTCGCTCGGCACCTGGTTTTTTGCTGACACCAGGTTACCGAATCCGTAACGGATGACCCAAAAGATGAGTAGCATGAGAATGGCGGCTCCTGAGATGATGAGGGCCGTTTTGACTCCCGTTGAGAAGACCTTCGAACTAACCATGATAGCGGCACCGCCGGGAAGCTTTTCGAGTGCTGATAGTCTTTCACTGCCAGTCAGACCAGTCAGGCCCGACTCTACCATCAGCTTCTGTCCATCTGAAAGCAGGTAGCGCAGAAATTCAGTCTGGCCCACTTCTGGTCCGGAATGATTTACCCGTGCATATATATTGCCGCAGAGCTCCCTAGGGTACTTTCCAATCCAGATGCCGCGAATGAATTGTGGTACGCTTGCATAAATCTGCTCAAAATGATCGGCCTTACCATTGGCATTACGGTCAATGGGCACCGGAAGAATGCCGGGCAAAAAGCCTGCCTGGTCGGCACTTACCAATCCGTTTAGCCTGCAAAATCCTATTGCAAAAGGATCATTTGAGATGGCAACCATCAATTGCTGAGCATCGTTATAAGACAGGGCCGAGATTGCTGAAGGATCAACATCCAGGAAACCGGCAAGCTGACCTGCCAAACCATCACCCCCGGCATAATATGCGGTAACTTCTCCTGTGTGTCCGCCACCCAGGATGTCACCCCAGGTCATTCCACCTGTAGCGGTAAAAAGCCTTTTAAAATCCGACTGAGTTATTCCACCGGCAAGTATCTGATCCCGGTAGGGATTGTTTGAATGGATGACCGGAACCAAAGGCTCGCGACCCACCACCAAATTCATGCTTTCACCTCCTTGCATATCCTTGAGAAGGCTTCCGGATACCAGGTATACATCCTGCCCACCGGCAGCGCTGGTATTGCCCCATTCAGCCTCATTAACAACACGGATATCAGCTTCCGGATTTCTTTTAAGATAATCTCCGGCCCATGCCATAGCAACAGGAAATAAATCCTGACTGGCGAGAATCCTTAGGGATGCCGCAGCTTCGGGCGAACCGTCCTGTCGACCAACCCCTGGGTTGGAAAAGCTGCTCAGCGAAGCGACCAGCAACATCAACCCAATCGAAATAACTACAAATCTTTTCATGACCTTGAGGTTTTTATGCGCTATGTTTGTTATTGTTTTCACAACACCTTAATTCAATTTGAGTGCCAAAGTTCATTTTTACTTGATATTCAACTACTTAAACACAATTACTGTTGTAATTATTAACACTCATATGTAGAGTTATTCTACAC
>CAYGOU010000230.1:0-4974 GCA_964351455.1 uncultured Porphyromonadaceae bacterium | reverse complement strand
CGGCAGCGACACCCTGAAGGGGATCATCCTGTCGAAGGAGCGTCCCTCGGTTGATCTGGGAACCATCACCCTGGCGCCGTCGAATGTTGCCCTGGATGCTGTTGAGGTCAGGGCCCTGGCCAGCACCATGACCACCAAAATTGATCGCAACACTTACCGGGCGCGCGACTTTGAAACGGCGAGGGGAGGTACGGCAAGCGACCTGCTGAACCGGCTTCCCTCGGTCTCTGTATCGCCCGACGGGGAGGTTTCGGTAAGGGGCACCACCGATTTTCTGGTGTACCTGAACGGCAAGCCCACCCAGCTTGATCCATCGATGCTGCTGGCCCAGATATCGGCCCATACCATTGAGAGCGTGGATGTGATCACCGTTCCTACCGCCGGCTATGAAGCACAGGGCAAAGGTGGGATCATCAACATCAACACCCGCAGCTCTGCCATTGAAGGCCTTTCGGTGTCGGTTACCGGATCGGCCGGTTCTGCTCCGTGGGCGCACCGAACCGATCCATACAGCGGTTACCGCCTGACCGACAACCGTTATTCAGGGGGCATTAACCTGCTGTACGGAAAGGAGGCGCTGACCCTCTTTGGCGGAGTGAACTACAACTACAAGAATGTCAACAGCCGGCGCACCGGCACTGCCCGGATCCTTGACCGCGAAAGCGGAGCCTACAAGCATATGATTGCCGAAGGTGAGAAACCCGAATGGTACGAAAACTGGTCGGCCAATGCCGGGTTCGATTACCGGATTTCGAAGGCAACTCAGCTATCAGCAGCATACTTTTACGGATATCGGTCTGAAGGAAGGCTGGCCAATTACTTATATCATAATTTCTATGGGGATATTGACCTGCAGCCGGTTACAGGGGTTGACACCGATGACCGGTGGATCCTCAATCCGAATACCGACAACCGGGTAGGGATTTTTCAGACGGCCAACCTGGATTTCAGCCACCGCTTCGGAGACGGATCCACGCTTAGCAGTTCTGTGCTTTATGAACACTCAGGACTCAGCCGGATCCTTGATAATTACAATCGTTCATTCGATCCTGAGACGGATGCCGAAGGAGAGGTGATTTTGCATTACCGGCAGGAGGATGCCACGCCGCTTGACGGACTGCGCTTCATGGTAGACTGGGCAAAGGAATTCGAAAACGGGCACCGGCTCCAGGCCGGTTTTCAGCCGCACTTTGTAAGCATTGAAGGCACCTTCTCATACGACACCCTGGGTCTGCCGGGTAACATTCTGGGCGATTATACCGAACTCGAAAACGGAATTGACCTGAACCGATCGGTTTATGCCGGATTCATGGATTATGCCGGAAAGTGGGGTTACCTCAGCTGGAAAACCGGATTGCGGCTCGAGTATACCGATCAGCAGCTCGACATTGACAACCCCGATTACTTCACGATTTTCGACCGGCCCACGCTTCCAACTTTCAGCGTTGAGCAGCTCGACTGGTTTCCGTCGCTGCATGCCAGCTACGATCCCGGAAAGTCGCACCGGGTCAGCTTTGCAGCGAGCCGAAGGATCAGCAGGCCCCCTGTAAAGAACATGGCTCCCTTCCTTTACCGCCGGCATCTCGAGGTGTATGAGGTGGGGGATCCCGGGCTGAAGCCCGAATACATCTCGCAGGTTGAAATGACCTGGGAGCAAAGGATTGGAAAGCAAAAAATTAACCTGACCGGTTTTTACCGCGGAGTCGACAATGCCGTGTTCAGGGTCAACACCGTATACACCGAAGAGATGGTGCTGATCCGAAGCTACACCAACTCCGGGAATTCAAGTGCGCTGGGGGCTGAACTCAACATGCAGATTGAATTTGGCAAAATCGCCAAGCTCTTTCTTGGCGGATCGATCTATAACTATCATATACAGGGTGATATCTTCGGATATCAGGAAGACAACTCGAGCCTGAACTGGAGCCTGAAGGCAAATACCAACATCATGCTTACTCATGAGCTCAGGCTGACGGCGGATTTCGACCTTCGTTCGGCCACTGTGACCGCCCAGGGTGAGGATGAAATGTTTTAGCTGGCCAGCCTGGCCCTCAGCTACACTCCGAAGAGGCTGCAGAACCTAAATGCAAGTTTCAGAGTGATTGATCTTCTGGGGTCGAATTACACAGGATTGAATACCCGTGCCTATGATGCTTCCGGGGTGCAGATCTTCCACCAGGAGACCCTCTTCATCCGCAACGGTCCGATTGCCGAAATCGGTCTCACCTATGCAATTAACACCAACGGCAAAACCCGCTCCCGAACCGATCAAAGCTTCGGAAAAGAGGAATTTTAGCTAACTTAAATCCCAAAACCAATAAACCATGAAAACCCGTTATGTTCTCGTCGCCATCCTGCTGATTGCCACCATCTCATGCAACCAGCCGCCAGTAACACAGCATGTTCCGGCCCCCATCTCCGAGCAGGAGGTGCTTGACGCCCAGAAGGTATGGAGCGATGGAATCGTTTACATCGGTAAGGTTTTCAGCGAAGGGGGAGATTACCGTGCAGCCGCCGAAAGCCACATCGATAAGCTTTACGGCTATCAGATGGGACCGGTGCTGTTCAAGCCCACCCTTGCATCGGTGGTACCCTTCAGGACCGACAAAACCGGGGCCCTCTCCTACTTTGTGGCTGGCAATCCCGACTTTCCTGAGGATCATGGCTTCGCCATCAAACCCTGGATATCGGTTCGCTGGGAGAGCACCGGCATCATAACCGCCGAAACGATGGCGGTGGCCATGGGGCACTATTACTTCACTCCCGCCGGTGGCGGTGAGGAGGTCAAAGTCGAATACTCCTTTGGCTACCAGCGCGACTCAACGGGCCAGCTGCGCATCATTCTCCACGATTCGCACCTGCCCTACTCCCCGTCGGAGCAGCATTAATGTTTCACAGCAAACCGGCAACTACTGATCACCTTCACCCTCATCCGCAGCGCCGGTAGCGGTGAGCTCTGCCGATACCTTGAAACCCTCGGCAGCGAAACCCGGCGACGCTTCGGTCCCCACCCCTTCGATGCCGAAGGGATAAGGGTATTCTATGAAGACCCCCATCACCTGGGCTTCTTAGCCTGGACGGGCGAGCCGGAGGTTCCGGTCGCCTACTGTGCCTGCCGCCTGGGCTATCTCGAGCACGACCGGCCGAGGCTCGAATCGTACGGACTGACCCTGAACCACGAAACAGACTGCACCCTGGCCCCCTCTGTGGCCGACGACTGGCAGGGAAAGGGAATCGGACAGCAACTGCTGCAACATGTTCTGGGTGAAATGAAAACCCTGGGCCGCCGGCGGGCTATTCTTTGGGGCGGAGTGCAAAGCGACAACCAGAGAGCCGTAAACCTCTACCTGCGAAACGGATTCAGAAGGCTCGGACAGTTCGAGTACCATGGCCTGAATTCAGACATGATTCTTGACCTGTAAAGCTTTATTATTAAAAGAAAAGCGGGAGTAGGGTACTCATTTTTTAATTAAACCATGTTGAGGAGCGTTTAATTAAAAAATGAGTACCCTACTCCCGCTTTCGCTGTCTTTAACTTATATGTCTCTTCGGTCAACCTAATTTGCCGGCAATACGTAATGGATCCCTGCATCCGGTCCGAGCGGGAGTCCGAGCAGGAGCCATATTACCAGCAGGATCACCCAGGCGATGAAAAAGACGATCGAATAGGGCACCATGGTGGCGATGATGGTGCCGATGCCGGCTTTGGGTTCATATTTCTGGATGAAGGCGATGATCAGGGCGAAGAAACTCATCATGGGCGAAATCACATTGGTGACACTGTCGCCTATCCGGTATACCACCTGCGAAAGTTCGGGCGAATAGCCCATGATCATGAACATGGGAATGAAAACGGGAGCCAGGATGGCCCATTTGGCCGAGGCGCTCCCCATCAGCATGTTGATCGAGGCCGACAGGATGATGAAGAGTATCATCAGGGGGATCAGTCCTATGTTCGCCGACATCAGCATTTCGGCCCCCCTAACCGCGATGATGATGCCCAGGTTGCTCCATTTGAAGAAGGCCACGAACTGGGCGGCGAAGAAGACCAGCACCAGGTAGGTTGCCAGGGTCTTCATTGAGGCTGCCATTCCCTGCATGACATCCGAGTCGCTTTTGAATTTCCCGGTGGTAACTCCATAGGCGATTCCCATCGCCCCTGCGGTCACGAAAAGCATGGCCACCACTCCGCGGATGAGCGGAGAACTGAGAAAGCCTCCGTCGCTTCCCCTGAAGTATCCGTTTTCAGGAATGATACCGATCAGGGTGATGATCACAATGATTCCAAGGGCAAGCAGTGCCATAAAAACACCCCTTTTCTCCCTTTTCGAAAGATGGTCAAAGGATTCGGCCACCTCGGTGGTGCCTGAATACTTTCCAAGCCGCGGCTCGACGATCCGGTCGGTCACAAAGGTGCCTGCCAGTGCGATGATGAAGGTCGAGACAAACATGAAGTAATAGTTGGCCGTGGGATTCACCATATAGGTCGGATCGAGGATATGGGCAGCCTCCTGCGAGAGTCCTGCCAGCAACGGATCGATGGTTCCGAGGGCTATGTTGGCGCTGAATCCTCCGGAAACCCCTGCAAAGGCAGCGGCCATTCCGGTTACCGGATGCCGGCCAACGGCCAGAAAGATCACTCCTGCCAGCGGAATCAGGAGCACATAGCCCACATCCGAGGCCATGTTCGAAATGATGCCGGTGAAGACAATCACGAAGGTGAGCAGGTGTCTGGGCGCGTTGAGCACCAGCAGGCGGATCACCGCATGGATCAGTCCGCTCTGCTCGGCGATCCCGATGCCCAGCATGGCCACCAGCACGATGCCAAGGGGAGCAAACCCGGTGAAATTATCGACCAGTTCGAGCAGGATCCGGTGGATGCCGTCGTGCGAGAGCAGGTTTACCGGCCTCACAATCTCCTTTGTACCGGGATGAATCACCTCCCAGCCCAGGGCACTGCCCAGGGCCGATAAC
>CAYGOU010000229.1:0-5001 GCA_964351455.1 uncultured Porphyromonadaceae bacterium | reverse complement strand
CTTTGAAGGCATCTGGTTTGAAAAAAATCGATGCGACGCGAATGCTTGCGGCGTTCTGGCTCTTCAGGTGTTCAAGCAGTTTGCCGACGGTAAGTCCTGTATCGATGATATCTTCAAGAATCACCACGTTCTGGCCGATCAGGCTCTCCTGCAATCCGATCAATTGGTGAACCTTTCCTGTTGAACCTGTTCCCAGGTAGGATGCCATTTTGACGAAGGAGATCCGGCAAGGTGTCTGCAATATTTTAAACAGATCCGATGCAAAGATGAAAACGCCATTCAGGATACCCAGAAAAAGCGGATCCTTACCATAGAGTTCGCGGTCAATTTCTGATGCAATCCTGGCAACCGCCTCCTGTATTTCCTGATGAGGGATGAAGCGGGTGAAGGTTTTGTCGAGAACATTTATCGAATCCATGTCTTGAGGGCTTACCTGATTTTATTACCTTGCAAAGCTAAGAATTCTGATTTTATACCGACCCCAAATGGTTCATCTTATTCTGTTTGGTCCTCCGGGAGCCGGCAAAGGAACGCAGGCACATGCCCTGATCAGTCATTTTTCTATGCTTCACTTGTCAACCGGTGACCTTCTGAGGTCGGAGATTGCTGCGCAATCTGATCTGGGAATTGAAGCCAGGAGATTCATGGATGCCGGCGAACTGGTTCCCGACAAAACGGTCATTGGCATGATATGCAACCGCACCCATCATTTGGATGGATATCAGGGGGTGGTTTTTGATGGTTTTCCGCGAACCATCAAACAGGCAGAGGCCCTTGAAAAGATTCTGAAGCCCAGAAAAGAGACCATCAACGGACTCCTTTCACTTGAGGTGCCCCATGAGGAACTCGTCGCGCGACTCATGAAACGGGGAGAAACCTCAGGCCGCAGCGACGATGTTGACCTGGCCACCATTGAAAACCGGATTCAGGTTTACCACGAGAAAACAAAACCGTTGATTGACTGGTATGCCCTCCAGAATAAATACTTTCCCGTTCAAGGACTGGGCACCATTGAAGAGATTTCTCAGCGGCTTTTTCTATTGGTGGATAAATTCCTTAACCATTAACTCTTAAACCACTAACCAGCAACCAGCAACCAGTAACACTATTCAATATGTCACCACGAGTCGCCATTATCATGGGCAGCACCTCCGATCTTCCGGTTATGGAGGCCGCCGCCAAAATTCTCGATGAGTTCAGGATTCCGTTTGAAATTCACGCCCTTTCGGCACACCGCACACCCGACCTAGTGCTCGAGTTCGCCCGCGGAGCCTATGACCGCGGAATCCGTGTCATCATTGCCGGTGCAGGCGGTGCAGCACACCTTCCGGGGGTCGTGGCTGCCCTCACCCCTTGTCCCGTGATCGGCGTGCCCATCAAGGCAACGATCTCCATCGACGGATGGGATTCGATTCTGTCGATCCTTCAGATGCCTCCGGGTATTCCTGTGGCGACCGTAGGGCTTGACGGTGCACAAAACGCCGGGATTCTGGCGGCCCAGATGCTGGCCACCGGAGATCCCGGGTTGTATGAGCAGGTCAAAGCATTCAAGGCAGGATTGGCCACGAAGATTGTCAAGGCCAACGAATCTCTCCGCGAGATAAAATACGGGCATAAAACAAATTAAGCTCAGCTTTTTCCAGAAACGGGCACCGGCATCGTCTAATGGGGTAAAAACCCTGGATGAAACCAATTTGTCTCAGCCTGATTTTCATTTGTTTTTTTTCTCTGAATGTCTCTCTGCAGGGACAAGGCAAATACCTTTCAACCCTGCTTCGGGATCATCCCTTGCTATTTCATTCTGACCCTGACAGATCAGGTGGTTGGCTCCTCTATTCCAGAATTCACCATGGTGTGGCCAACTGGAACGAAACCGGGTTGGCATACCGGAGGGCCGGATACGGAGGAATATCCTCGATCATGCTTGGATATGAAGGGATACCCGGGTATTCAGCCTGGACCGCCGATCTTGCACATGGCAGGGAGATCGGCAAGGTGAGTGCCGATCTGCACATCCGGCTCCAATGGTTTCATGTTTCCGGGGAGGCTGGATTGGCCGGTGCAACCAGCGACCTGGTGCTGGGATTCAGCGCGGGTAATTCAGGGACTTTTAAAATCTGGCTGCACGACTGGCCTTCTGCCCTTCTTCCCGGTTCTGTCTTACTCCGTTCGCAGCCTGCAATCCGGATGCAGGCAGAATACAGGCCCGACCATCAACTGATGTCGATGGTGGCGCTTGATGCATCGAAGAATCATCCCATAAGACTGACTTTCGGTGTGGCATACCATCCACGCGGTGGCTTACCTTTTGCTTTTCTGACCCGACTGTTCCCGTTTGGCTGCGCACTGCAGACAATACTTAGGACAGGCACCCTGGATGTCAGTTTGATGCTCGATTATTCAGGAATCCCCGGAACCACCCCGACCCTGGTTCTTATCCATCATGAATAATCCCATGTCGTGGGTTCGTGCCAGGTGCTTAAATCTGCTTATCCTGGTTATACCGCTGTGGTCAGGGAAGGTTTTACTAGCACAGGAAAAGCTAAGCCTTGAACAACGCGACAGTCTATTGTCGCTGTTCAGTCTGGAAGCTGATTTGGAAGGAATGGCAAGTTTCGGGGAGGACTGGTTCGAAGGACTTACAGAGGAGAGAGAAGCTACGCCTTTGAACCCAAGGCCCAATGGCTATGCCATGCTTACCTTAAATCAGGCATTCAACAACGAGGCAAAGCATCCTCCTGCCGGCACCGGAATCCCGTTTGGCTGGAGGCAACGCACACGGATCGCCTACCGTCGATACTGGGAGTTTCGTTTCGTCGGTGATCACGATCCGGGCGAATCCCTCAGGCAGGGACCTGACCATCTCTCATCAGGCTTGATCATCCGCCCCGGCTCGAGGCTCCGAACCCTGGCGGTGGGCGATCACCATGTGACCAGCGGGATGGGATTGGTACTGGCCACCAGTCCTCAGTTATCGCTAATGTCGGGTGGACCGGCTCAGGTTCTGAAAAGGGGTGCAGGGGTGAAACTGCATCCCGGGTCGGATGAAACCAGATTTCTGAGGGGCCTTGCAGCCGAGTTTGCCTGGAGATCACTTACCCTGAGGGCGTCACTGTCGGCCAGAACCATTGATGCCCGAATCGATTCAACCGGCTTTGATGGTGGCGCTGAGCCGGTAATTCAAAAACTGCAAATTACAGGACTGCATGTGTCTGACTCGGAGATATCCTCGAGGGATGCGGCCTTTGAGGAGTTGGGTGCTGTGGAGTTGTTGCATGAAAAGCAAGGAATTGTTTCAGGGTTGACCCTGGTGTATGTTGGTTATTCCCATCCGGTGCATCCGTCGGGTTTGGCACTGCCCTCATGGGCTCCGCTTGGCCGCAGTTTTACCAGGGCAGGGGCCCATGTGACCCGAAGGGGCGGTGCAGGACTCCTCGCCTGTGAGGCAGGCTGGAGTCCGGGATTGGGGTGTGCACTCACGGCCGGTTTTCGCTCTTACGATTTCTCGGGCTGGAACCTGGCTGCCAGGATGGTGGCTGTATCACCCGCTTACCCTTTGCCGCATACCTGGATACAGCAGGGAAGCCGTTTCACGGAGGGAAGTACACTGGTTGAGATCAATCTGTCATGGCTGGCCGGAGGGGGCTGGGAGATCGGCGCGGCTTTCCGTTATCAGCGGATTTCATGGTTGGCCGAAGCCGCCTTCAGTGAGGAAATGAAGGGGATGTTGCTTGCCTCTTACAGGATGCCAGGACCATGGACCCTCAGAGGGGTGCTGCGCTTTGGTTTTGATAATCAGGATTTCAGGCAGCTATGGCAGGGAATGTCCGGGCGCCTTTATCTTGAAAGCGACCCGCTTTCATTGTTCAGGGTAAAATATGGTATGGTACTGACTCCCGGAGGCTGGCTGGCCGACTTTCAGATTCGATGGAGCCTGCCGCTGCAAAGTTTTCAGGCAGGAGCAGGTTTGAAACTATTCAGGGTGGCACCGGGAACAGGTGTCATCTATGCCTATGAACCCGACCTTAGATATGCCTTCTCTGTTCCGGCCCTCTCAGGCGAGGGCTCGAGGTTCTACCTGATGATGCGTTTCACGATGGCAAAACATTGGCAGCTTGAGGCAAAAGTTTGGAGAACCGGGTATGAGGATGCCATCCACCGGCTTCAGACTGCCGATCCTACAAAGGATTTCCTTCAACGCCTTGGATGCAGGCTGCAGGTTACCTTCGGTTTTTGATCAGGTGAGTCAGGGCCTGCTCCGGCCCGGGAAAGGTAAACTTAAATCCCGCCTGAGAAATTCTTGCGGGTACCACCCGTGATCCTTCGAGGGTGATGACCGCCTTCTCACCCAGAAGCAATTTCAGCATAAAGGCCGGAACACCAATTGGCACAAACAGTCTGCGCTCCAGGCGGGCGAGAATCTTCATCATCATTCGGTTGGTCAACGGCTCCGGCGCCGTGGCATTGAAGGGACCCGTCAGATCCGGGTTCTCGATCAGGTAAAGAAAAATGGAGGTCAGGTCCTCAATGTGAATCCAGGGAATCCACTGTCTGCCAGATCCAAGTGGCAGGCTTAATCCGGCTTTCAGGGGCATACGCAATTTTGCCAGGGCTCCTCCCTGCCGGCTCAGCACCACCCCGATTCTGACAATGGCCAGGGCAACCCCCGGACGGGCAAGGCGCTCAGCTGCTGCTTCCCATTCGAGGCAAACCATCGCCAGAAAATCGTCTCCATGACGACTCTCTTCGGTCATTACCCTGTCTTCAGCAGGATTTCCGTAATAACCAACAGCTGAGGCAGAGATGATTCTGGTGATTTTATGCTGGCCGCTTGCCATGATTTCTTCAATCCAGCTGAGGGTTCCGGTGCGACTTTTTAATATCCGCTCCTTTTTCTTCCGGCTCCATCGACCTGCACCCAAATTGTCTCCGGCAAGGTTCACGATCAGGTCAACATCCTTCAGAGCATCAGGATCATAGCCTCGTTGTTCAATGTTAGTG
>CAYGOU010000228.1:0-5038 GCA_964351455.1 uncultured Porphyromonadaceae bacterium | reverse complement strand
GGTCTTTACCATTCTGGCGATGAACCTCATTGACCGTCTGGGACGGAAGACGCTCCTGATCATCGGAGCAACCGGAATGAGTGTCGCACTTATGGCCCTGGGCTTTTCATTTGACAAACCCATCGAGGAGATCAATACCTATGGAGTCTTGACCTTCATCCTGCTCTATGTGGCCTCTTTTGCCATTTCATTCGGACCGGTCATGTGGGCCATGCTCTCAGAAATATTTCCAAATATGATCAGGGGAATTGCCATTTCCATAGTAGGGTTTTTTAACTCCCTGGTGAGTTTCAGCGTTACGCTGGTTTTTCCCTGGGAGCTGTCACACATCGGACCTGCCGGGACCTTTTTCATATACGGCGGCATGGCCATCTTCTCGCTGTTGTTCGCCATCTTCCTGGTTCCTGAAACCAAAGGCAAGTCACTTGAACAGCTTGAAAAAGAATTGATTAGAAATTAATGTAATGAGCAGAAGAAGTAGCATAGCGTGTTGTGTCATACTGATGGCAGGAGTTTTCTCTTGTGGAAATCCCAATTCAGCCGACGGAGACCTGAAGCAGGCGAGAGCGGTGCAGGTGGTTAAGTCTGAAAGCGGCTACCGCCTGACGGTTGACGGGATCCCTTTTTATGTAAAGGGTGCTGGATGCGAATTTGGGGATATCGAAGCGCTCGCTTCACATGGTGCCAACGCCATGAGAACCTGGCGCACCGACAACGGTGTTCAGACGGGGAAAGAGGTTTTGGATAAAGCCCTGGAGAATGGTTTAATGGTTTGCATGGGCATTGAGATTGGTAGAGAGCGCCATGGATTCGATTACGATGACCCCATCGCGGTTAAGAAGCAACTCGAATACGTTAAACAGGAAGTTCTGAAATACCGGGATCATCCTGCTTTGCTGGCATGGGGAATCGGCAACGAGCTGAACCTGAGATCCTCCAATCCGGCAGTCTGGGACGCGGTCAACGATATTGCGAGGATGATTGATACCCTGGATCCCAACCACCCTACAACCACCATGCTTGCCGGGTTTGATAGCAAGCTGGCTGTGGAACTCAAAAACAGGTGTCCGGATCTGGATTTCATTTCTGTACAGTTCTATGCTGATATCATCAACCTTCCGAAATATCTGGATGAGGCCGGTTATTCCGGTCCTTACCTTGTCACGGAATGGGGTGCCACCGGGCACTGGGAGTCGCCCCTGACTTCATGGGGCAGGCCCGTTGAACAAAACAGCCGTGAAAAGGCCGAAGCTTACAAATTTCGATATGAGCAGGTCATTGAGGCAGACGCAGAGCGATGCATGGGCAGCTTTGTTTTCTTGTGGGGACAAAAGCAGGAAAGAACCCCTACCTGGTATGGAATGTTCCTTGAGAATGGGGATAAGACAGCCTCGGTTGATGTCATGCACTATTTGTGGACAGGAAACTGGCCCGACAACCAGTCTCCTGTGCTGGATTCGATGCTCATGAACGGTCAAAACGCCTATGCCAGTGTGACAATTGCTCCTGGCGATATGTGTCAAGCAAATGTTTGGGCGACCGATCCCGATGCGGACCACATGACACTAACCTGGGAGATTATTCCTGAAGTGCCTGAAGGTGAGCAGAGTGATGGGGGTGATTTTGAACGGCGACCGGCTACCGTTGAAACAACCTTTAGCATCAAATCAGATGGAGAGGTAAGCTTTCCCGGCCCTCCTGATCCCGGTGAATACCGCTTGTTTGTATATGTTTCCGACAGCCGTGGAAGCTCCGCAACGGCCAACATTCCGTTCCAGGTCAAAAGGTAGAACTGATGGACGAAGTCTGGTCTTACACGGGCGACAAACAGGGAAGTTTTTCAGCCGTAAACGCCGACCGGTGCAGTCGTCTCTATTTCCCGCTGATGAACAATGCCGGTATGCGGTGTTCGGTAACGCCTGAACTCAAGGGGGATATTTCTGGAGGATTCAACCGCTACCTCATGCCCCCGGTGGTGACCGAGGATCTGCATCGCTCGCTGAACGCACGCTATGTCTGGATCAGGCCCGAAGGTGGCTCTCCATGGACAATAAACGGTTTGGCCCCAGCACAACTGAACTCCAAGTGGAGTGATAATCATGAAACTTCAACCATTGAGGCGCGTCCCGGGGCTTTTACCTTGCATCGCCGGCATCCCGACCTCCCGCTTGAAGTTTCAATCACCCTCACCGTACCCGCTTCGCAACATCAGGTTGAGCTCTGGAAGGTGGTGATCAGAAACAGGGGTACCGTTCCTGTTGCCTACACTCCCTATTTCGCTCTTCCGCTCTTTGGCAGACATGCCGATCATTTGCGTGACCACCGGCAGGTGACCACCATGTTTCAGCATGTATATCGTGAGGATGCCGGTGTTTGCATAAAACCAACCATCGTTCATGATGAATCGGGACACAAGATCAACGAAGCCAGCTATTTTGCTTTATTCTATGACGGTGAAGGGAACTTGCCAGATCGCATATGGAGCAGGATGCAGGATTTTATCGGAGAGGGTGGTGCCATGAACCACCCCGCAGCTGTCTGGAAAGATGAGGATGAGCCAAACTTAGTACCCGGTCAGCGTCATGGTGTGGAGTCGATCTCTGCCGTGAGTTTTCCATTGCAAAACCTGGATCCTGGTTCCGAAGCAAGCTATGTGGCGGTGATTGGAATTACCGTTGAGGGAGATCACCAGACCATTGCCGGATATTACAATAGCTGCCTGAAGTTTGATGCTGCATTGAACGATACCCTGACACATTGGACCGACCTGACCAATCAGGTCGGATTTTATACCGGAGATACCCGTTTCGACGAATGGACCCATTGGCTGGCCTTTCAATTAAAGTGCCGGCAGATATTCGGCAACAGCTTTCTCCCGGATTTCGGCTATGGCAGAGGTGGACGAGGATGGCGGGATCTTTGGCAGGATCTGCTGTCAATCTTTCTGGTTGACCCGGAAAGTGCCCGTTCTGAAATGGTCAATAATCTAAAGGGAATAAGGATCGATGGCTCGAATGCCACCATCATCGGAAATACTCCCGGCGAATTCAAATCAGACCGGAACAATATTCCGAGAACCTGGTGCGACCATGGTGCATGGCCCTTGCTTGTGGTGGATTTCTATATCCAGCAAACGGGCGACTTTGATGTTCTATGGGAGTCAATCCCCTATTGGAAAGACCGTTTCATCCATCGAAGCCTGAAGCAGGATCCCAAATGGATCCCTGAACAGGGACACTGGCTGATCCGGGAGGATGGAAAGATATATGAGTCAAGTGTTCTTGAGCACCTCCTTATTCAACAACTCTCAGCATTTTTTAATGTCGGAGAACACAACATCCTTCTCCTTGAGGGTGCCGATTGGAACGATACCCTCGATATGGCCCGTACGAGAGGCGAATCGGTCTGTTTTCAAAGTTTCTATGCCGGAAACTTAAGTCTCTTGATTGGTTGGTTGGAGGAGTTTAAATCGAAAGGACTGGAAACGATTCCCCTTTTGAACGAAATAGGACTGCTCCTTGACCGGACGATGGACCAGACACCGCTGGATTACCGCGATCCGAAGCAGCGTAGGTCGTGCCTTCATAACTATTTTGATTCGGTTGGCAGCCGGGTGTCGGGCAAACATCTGAATATCCCGGTAGAGGAACTCATTGCAGATCTCCGCTTCAAGGAAAACCATTTCAAAGAGCAGGTAAGAAGACAGGAATGGATTCAACGAGCGGACGGCGGCTATTTTAACGGACATTACAATGACCGGGGAGAGCCCATGCACGGTCGTTACCCTGAAGGGTGGCGGATGGATCTCACTTCTCAGGTGATGCCGGTCATTTTTGAAGTGGCCAATGATGAGCAAATCAAGGAGATGTATCAGGCCGTCAGTCAGTTACTGAGCTCACCTGACGACCCGGGTCTGCGGCTCTGCACCCCTTTTCCGGAGATCGACATGGAGGTGGGCCGGATTACCGGTTTTGTTTACGGACATAAGGAGCATGGCAGTAAATGGATGCAGCAGAACATCATGTTCGTTTACGGACTATACAAACGAGACCATCCGCTGCTGGCCGAAAGTCTTCTGCGGGATATCTTTCTTTTGGCCCATGACAGCACCACCGCCAGACATTTTCCGGGTATCCCCTCCTACTACGAACCGGATAACCGTGGTGCCTATATGTACCTGACCGGATCCTCGGCCTGGCTGTTTCTGACGCTGGTTACGCAGGTGTTTGGAGTAAGGGGCATTAAAGGAGACCTGGTTTTGAACCCGAAAATCCCGGTATGGTTGTTTGATCGTGTGGGTGAAGCGGGCATAAGGCTTCGTTTTCTAAGCAAGCGACTGCATATCACTTTCCAGAATCCCCATAAAAAAAGTCCCGATCAATACCGGATCACCCAAATGATTATGGATGGTGTTTCAATCGCTGTGCCGGATCAAAAAGAAGTGATCATTCGCGGTGACCAGCTGTCTTCGTCAAATCAGGATGAGATCGAAATCCGGCTCTTGCTGGATTAAAACACGAAGACTCACTGCTCCAGAATAACCACCGCGTTGGCCCAATCCTTCACGTGGGATATGGAGAGGTGGATTTTGGTTATTCCTTTTTGTTCTGCCATCTCCAGGGCCTTGCCGCTGAGCCTGATCTCAGGCTTACCCAGTTCGACATGATAAACCTCTATCTGGCTGAAGCCGATTCCTTCAATGAACCCGGTACCGAGGGCCTTCACAAAGGCCTCCTTGGCAGAGAAACGGGCCGCATAAAACGGAGCGGGATCGCGGTGCGAATCGCTGTAATCGATCTCCTGCTGCGTAAAAACACGCTGTTTGAACGCATCGCCCTTCTCAATAAACTTGCGGACGCGCTCTACTTCGATGATGTCGGTTCCGATTCCGTAGATCATTTTGCAAATATAGGGCAGAGGGCAGAGGGCAGAAGTCAAAAATTAGTAAAAAGATAAAAGAGCAAAGTAAGAAGGGTTCCTTTTACTTTTCTTCAAAATGAACTTGTTACCTCGCACTTAAGCCTTAGGTCTAATTTTT
>CAYGOU010000227.1:0-5077 GCA_964351455.1 uncultured Porphyromonadaceae bacterium | reverse complement strand
TTTCCGTTGTCTCTGAAAATTCAGACCATCGATCAAAGCCTTCAAAGGGATAAAATTCAATCTCTTCCTCTTTCATGGCTCGTTTGCATACTGCCCTTAGAGTCCTCAGATAATGACCGATCGTGTTCTTTTTCAGATGGCGCAGCTGAAGCGACTCAATGAAAAGATTGAGGACTTTCGGTGTTATCTCGGAAATGAGCTTATCCTCCCGTAAGAATTCCTTCAGCACATTGTGTAATCCTTCGTACACTAAGGCATTCCCCACTTTGGAATTTGAACGTAGCCTGCCAGCAAGCGACATGGTATAATCCAGCACGTAAACTGGCTTTTGTTCATTTGAGAACCGTTTCTTGAAATTCTCATGGGTAAAATAGATCTTCTGATCCTCGAGCTTTAGTATAATGTCCTCTGCCTCAGCTTGCTTTTTAATCAGGTTTCGATTGGCAGTTTTGTGGTTGGGGAAATTATCTAAAAACCTGCAGGACTCGGGATTCCACTGGTACCTTGGGTCAGGATTACCGTTGACTTTAGGATAATACCTGCATTTCAATGTGTCACCCACCGGGTAATTTCGGACTACCCTATTGATGATCACGCGAAGTAGAATTGGGGAAGTACCGTCTGAGAGAACCTTACTCTTATAATGGATGAGTTTGATACTGGCCATATAATGTTGTATTGTAAAATGCTTGCTGGTGTAAACATAGTGTAAACATTTTTGGAAAACAAGGGAAAATACCACAATACAATCAACAATAAAACAGCCTATTAGTCAACCATTAAGCTATCAGAAGAAGTCAATTCGCCCGTCTTACAAGCAGGGGGTCACTGGTTCGAATCCAGTAGCGCCCACGGTTGAAAAAAGCAGTTACACGATAAATCGGGTAGCTGCTTTTTCTTTTTGGTGACCCATAGGAAAAACCATTCAACCTGTTTCTATAGATCAATGTCCTGAAAGATTGTTGAAAAATATATCATCAAAGGTTTCGTAATCGAAAACTTCGCAAATACTTTTGATTTGGAGCTAAAACCCTTCAAATTAACCCTAAGAATTCAGTTTATGAAAAAAATTATTTCCCTTTTCTGCTTAGCCTTCTCATTTTCATTGCTAATCGCACAAAGCGTGACAATTTTCGATCCAACCATTAAAGCCACTGCATCGTCTCAGCATGCGATGGGTAACTCGCAGAGTCGATTAAAAGGAACATCCGAAGTCACTACTCTTACTTTTGAGGGATGCGGAAATATGGCAGGGGTAGGTGATTATTATAATGGAGGAGCAGGAGGTAACTACGGGATTACATGGAGTGCGAATAGTCTATCCCTAATATCAGCCTCAGCAGGAGGTGGTGGCAATTTTTGCGATAACTCTACCCCTCCGACCTGCTTGTTCTTTACCGATGGAGTGGGAGCTAACATGTCTGTTGCCGCAGGATTTACCACCGGATTTTCGTTCTATTATTCTTCCGCTGCAATCATAACAATCACAGTTTGGGATGGACCTGATGGAACCGGCAACATTCTTACAACCCAGGTATTCCCGGCTAACAACAATACAACAGCGGGTCCTCAATATACCTGCAATTGCGGACTAACATTTTGTCACTGGGATCCGGTTGGGGTTGCGTTTGCGGGAACGGCGAAATCGGTCACTTTTGGAGGTGCACAAAATCAATGCGGGTTCGATGACGTAACCTTAGGCGCTTCCAGTCCTTTGGTACTTCCGACTGTGGTTACCACAGCAGCAACAGCGATCACAGGCACAGGTGCAACCCTTAATGGCACGGTAAATGCCAATGGCGTTGTAGCTACAGTCTCCTTTGAATACGGTTTGACAACCGCCTATGGATCTACAGTCCCAGCGGTTGAATCTCCTGTTTCAGGAAGCAACGTAACTAACATCAGTACAGTACTAGCTGGTCTTGCTGGTAATACCACTTACCATTACCGGGCAGTGGGAGTTAATGCCAACGGTAGATCCAACGGGAGCGACTTGACCTTTACTACTCCTGCTGTTGCGGATCCACCGGTGGTGGTAACTGTTGCGCCAACCTCCCTGGCACCTACATCCGCCAAATTGAACGGGACGGTGAATGCCAAGAATTCAGCAACTACCGTGACGTTTGAGTGGGGTCTTACCAATGCCCTTGGAAACACCATTACCGGAATACCAAGTCCGGTTAACGGCAATATCGCCACTGCGGTTTCTGTCGACCTGACCGGGCTAACTCAGGTCACCACTTACTATTATCGGTGCATCGGAGTCAATGCGGGAGGAACCACCAACGGATCCATCCTGAGTTTTACAACTCCTTGTCCGGCAATCCCGCAGGCTGGCCCGATTAGCGGACCGGCTCAGGTTTGCCCGAACAGCGGCGGGCATGTTTACACAATAGATCCAGTGGTAAATGCTACCAGCTATAACTGGACACTTCCCTTGGGTGCTACGATTTCAAATGGTGCTGGAACTAACAGGATCACCGTTTCTTTTGGTACAATATCGGGTCAATTAACCGTTAGGGGGATAAATGCCTGTGCCGAAGGCGCCGCTAGCACTTTGGCTGTTGAGGTTTTCCCTGCTCTAAATCCCGGAGCAGTTTCAGCCAACCAAACCATTTGCTACAATACACGCCCAGCAGTAATGACAGTGGCCAATCCAACTGGAGGCATAGCTCCTTACAATCACCAGTGGCAATATTCTTTTGACAATCAGGTTTTTACAAACATAGCCGGAGCAACAGGAACAAGCTATCAGCCCGCAGCCATAATAAGAACAACCTATTACAGGGTACAGCAGGGCTCCTCCACCGGATGTGTCACGGTTCAGACCGGAGCCATCACCGTCGAAGTACTTCCTCCGATGTACGCGGTTGAACTGGTGGGCAATCAAATGATCTGTGAGAATACCACACCGGTTGAACTTGTAAGCCTCCCGGCCGAAGAAGGCCCGGTAGCCTACTTTTATCAGTGGCAGGTTTCAGATGACGACTTTGAATACACAGATATTCCGGGTGCAACGGGAACCACCTATCAGCCTGAAGCATTGGCTAATACCCAATATTACCGAATGAAGAAAATTTCGCCTCTGGGATGCGGTGTGAGATATTCAGATCCGGTGGTTATCAGGGTAAACCAATTCCCCAAAAAGCCTGGCCAGATCAACGGTCCGGTTTCAGGATTCGTTGCAGGCATACCCTTAACCTTTTGGGTAAATCCCGTGGCCCATGCCGCTGGTTACGAATGGGTTCTTCCACACGGTACTACGGTTCAATCGGGTGCCAACACCAATCGGATCACAATAACCTTTCCCATGATTTTTATTTCCGGACAGCTATATGTCAGGGGAGTGAATACCTGCGGGTTCGGACCTTATTCAGCAAATTATGTTGTTTCAGTCAGCAATGCTCCCGACCAAACTGGCATTACCGGCAGTATATTGGATGAGGTGACCACCAATCCGTCGTTGAACATCTATCCGGTACCCAATGAGGGTAGATTCAACCTAGTTATTGCCTGGGGTTATGAAAGTCAGGTGCATGTAGAGATCCTCACGCTTACCGGGGTCAAAGTGACTGAGCGATTTGTACAGACCCATGCAGGATCCCTGACCGAATCATTCGATGTTAGCTCTCAGCCAGCCGGCATCTATCTGATCCGCGCCCGTGACCATAAAATCAGCACTCACGCCAAAGTTATTATATCAAAATAACCCTCTGTTTTTTTGTACTGCTCGATAATGGATGAAAAAAGCAGTTACACGGTAAAACGGGTAGCTGCTTTTTCTTTTGGGTGACCCGCTAATGAACCATTTTTTCTGATTGCACCTGACTTGAATCCTGATCAGTCTGGTTGATCTTCAGGGCAGGCAAATTGAAAACAACCTGGCTTCCGTCCCCGAGTCTTGAGTGGATTGAAATTGAGCCACCTAAAATGGTAACCAGTTTCTTAACAATGGATAACCCCAGTCCTGTTCCTCCATACCGGGCGGCAATGTCATAACCTGCCTGGGTGAAGCGGTCGAAAACCAATTCAAGCTTGTCTTCAGGTATACCGATTCCGGTATCGGTAACCGTAAACTGGATATACCCATTCTCAAACCCCTTGAATCCGAAAGTAACAGCCCCCTTTTCGGTAAACTTCACTGAATTGTCGAGCAGGTTGGTCAGGATCTGCTGGAAACGGTTGCGGTCGGTCTCAATGAACAGATCGTGCGGAGCCTTTAACAAATTCAGTGTAAGATCTCTCTTCCCCTGACCTTCAAGCTTCCTGGTAAATATCCGGTAGAGCAGTTCCAACGATTCATGCAGGTTGAAACGGGTGATGACAATCGGCAGCTGACCGGTCTCCAGTTTAGAAATATCCAGAATGTCATCGATGATCTGGGTCAGGCTTTCGGCACTGCGCTGAATGATCTCGTAGTATTTCTTCCTTGATCCGCTTTCAAGATCATCTTCATCGGTCAGCAGCTCGGTAAATCCCAGTATGCCATTCAGAGGGGTGCGGATTTCATGGCTCATGTTGGCCAGGAAAGCTGATTTTAGCCGGTCGTTCTCCTCTGCCTTCTCCTTGGCAGCCATGATATCCAGATAGAGTTGTTTCTTCTCTGTAATGTCATGGATAATTGAATGAAGAAGAACCTTGCCCTGAACAGCGATCCGGCTGCCGTGCAATTCAACATCCCTAACCTCCCCGTTCGCCTTTCGGTGTCGAAATTCGAAAAAAGACCTTCTCCGTTCAGCAGTTGCCGACATGGCTTTGTTAATCTCGTCGCGCGGCAGTGTATTGATCTGGTAAACCGACATCGACTTGAGCTGCTTAATCGACCAGCCGTAATAATCCGCAGCCGCCTGATTCGCATTTTCGATTCGACCTGTTTCAGGGTCAACAAGCATCTGAACCGCCGTATGATCCTCGAAGAGTTTCCTGAATTTCTCCTCGCTTTCCCTCAGGGCAGATTCAGCAAGAACCTGCTCGGTAATATCCAACACAGTCGAAACCATGATGTTCTGGTCGAACAAAGGGATATTAACGGCGTTGACATATCCCGTTGATCCGTCTGACCTGATGATTCTGATCT
>CAYGOU010000226.1:2187-5099 GCA_964351455.1 uncultured Porphyromonadaceae bacterium | reverse complement strand
TCAGTACCGATTACCGGTATTTCACTATTTTCACTTTTTTCACTTCTCCCCCATTTTAACCTTTTTATCATTTTCAACCTTTTCAACCTTTTCAACCTCTCATGAAACAGCTGATCACCCTCCTAATCCTGTCTCTCTGTCTCCCAGTCTCCCTCTCCTCCCAATCCGCTCCCGCCCCACTCTACCGCTGTCCCATTTACGACGGAGCCGCCGATCCGGTGGTGATATGGAACCAGGATGAAAAGAACTGGTGGATGTTGTACACTGCACGCCGTGCCAATATGGAAAGCGCCGATGTCGCCTATTGCTATGGCACACCCATAGGAGCGGCATCCTCTGATGACCAGGGACTGACATGGACCTTCCGGGGCTTCTTGCAGCTTGAAACCGAATGGGGCATCAACACCTTCTGGGCACCGGAGGTGGTCTTTCATGAGGGCGTTTATCATTTGTATGTGGCCTACATCCGGGGTGTCAGAAATCATTGGGGCGCCAATAAGCACATCCGGCATTACACCAGCAGGGACATGAAATCCTGGAACTACGAATCGCAGTTGCAGCTTTCGTCGGATGTGGTGATCGACGCCGGGGTTTACCAGATGACCAATGGCTCATGGCGCATGCTCTACAAGGATGAAACCCGGGGCAGCGTTTCAATGGCGGCAACCAGTCCTGACCTTTACAACTGGGTGGTTGTGACCGGTCCGCAGGTTAGCGATGTCAGGCACGAAGGTCCCACCGTTATGCATTTCGGTGGTTCTTACTGGCTGGTGGTGGATCAGTGGGCAGGACTGGGGGTTTACCGTTCGGATGACGGATTGAGCTGGGAGCGCAACGGCATCATCCTCGATGGGGCTTCCTCGCGTAATCAGGACAGGCCCTCGGGGGCACATGCCGATCTCCTTGTAGTGGGTGAAAGGGCCTATATTTTCTATTTCACCCATCCTGACAGAAAAACACACATTGAGGCTCCTGAGCGCGAAGAGGGCAACGTGCCTTATGAATTGCGGCGTTCGGTAATTCAGGCTGCTGAGCTCCGGATCCTCGACGGTAAACTAACGGTTGAAAGAGAAAACTTCAAGTTCAACCTGGGCACATCGCTACATTGATGATCCAAAAAAGAAGCGGGGTGCCTCCGTTATGGAAGCACCCCGCTCTTTGTGCAGAAGGATCTTAATCCTTATGGTGAAGCAGTGGCGTTATGCCTTCTTCACCTTAACGGCGTTGAGGCCTTTTTGTCCCTGTTCCAGTTCAAAGGTCACTTCGTCATTCTCACGAACCCGGTCTATCAGGCCTGATTTGTGTACGAAATAGTCTTGCTGACTTTCGTCGTCCTTAATGAATCCAAATCCCTTTTCCTCATTAAAGAACTTTACTTTTCCTTGCTTCATTGATTGATGGTGTTAAATAAACAGTTTGCTTTTTGAAATTAAACGGATGGTCGGTGACCACCGGTATGTTTTTGGTTAGCAGCTTGTGAATGTCTCTCAGGTATGACTGCTCATCGCTGTCACAGAATGAGAGGGCAGATCCGCCGGCCCCGGCTCTGCCGGTTCGGCCGATGCGGTGCACATACATTTCAGCTACATTGGGTAATTCAAAATTGATGACCATTGAGAGGTTGCTGATGTCGATTCCCCTTGCGGCGATATCGGTAGCCACCAGTACCCTGGTCTTCCGGTTCTTAAAATCCCCCAGCGCCTTGATTCTGGCCCCCTGGGTTTTGTTTCCATGGATGGCCTCTGAACGAATTCCGGCCTGGTTAAGGCTTCGGGCTACCTTGTCTGCTCCGTGCTTGGTGCGTGTAAAGACCAAGGCATTGGCGATTCCGCTCCGCCCTAGGAGGTGGATCAGCAAGGCCCTCTTGTCGGGTTTACTCACAAAATAAAGCGACTGGTCGATGTCATCGGCACTGGACTTCTGTTCTGTGACATCCACCCGTACGGGCTGGTGCAAAATGTTTGCAGCCAACCGGCTTGCCTCGGGAGGCATGGTGGCAGAGAGAAATACCGACTGCCGCTCGGCAGGAAGCATGGCAATCACCTTCTTGATATCGGTGATGAAACCCATATCGAGCATCAGGTCGGCTTCATCCAGTACGAACCACTCGAGGTGATTCAAATGGATGTAACCCTGACCGATGAGATCAAGCAGACGACCCGGAGTGGCAATCAAAACATCGATGCCCTGATTCAGTTTAACCTGCTGGGGCCATTGGGGTACACCTCCGAAAATGACGGCATGCCTCATTTCGGTATACCTGCTGTAAGTCTTGAAACTGTCGCCAATCTGGGCGGCCAGTTCGCGGGTAGGACAAAGTACCAGTCCCCTGATCGGACGACGTCCGTTGTCATCAGTGGCTCGCCGGTAGAGCGATTCAATCATGGGTAATGCGAATGCAGCAGTTTTTCCGGTGCCGGTCTGGGCACATCCGAGCAGGTCTTTATTTTGAAGAAGAATCGGTATGGCTTGTTGCTGAATGGGGGTGGGCTGTTCATAGCCCGCGGATTTTAAAGCCCGCTGAAGGGGCTCAGATAAATTGAAATTTTTAAAAATCATAAAATTGGATTGGAAAAGGCCTATATGGAGGGTTGGTCTGTAATGGCCTTAAAGTGTGTATTGTTGCATATTAGGTGCAAAGATACGCAATAAATGCGAAATACAAACTTTTTTCTGATCACGAAGAAATATATGGCTCAAAAATCAAGCACCGGTCGCTCCCTCTCGAAATCAAAAAAGGTCTTTCGCATCAGGTCTGATAGCAACAGTTTGTAATTGATGTATGAATCAAGCCGGGTGTTGTAGGCGTTGTTAAGCCTCTCACGCTCAAGGGCCATGGCCTGACTGTCGATCTCCCCATTGGCATAGCGCTGGCGTGAAATCTCAAAGCTTTTCTCTGCAACCAGTACGTT
>CAYGOU010000226.1:0-2177 GCA_964351455.1 uncultured Porphyromonadaceae bacterium | reverse complement strand
GTTCTTTTCAAGAAGCTGAACCCTTTTCAGGCTGTTGTGCAGATGATCTACGGTGGTTCGGATATCGCGTTCAATGCTGACCTTTTCTCCAGCCAGCTGCAACTGATTCTGTCGGAGTATGGCCTGGGCCGACTTCACACGGGCCCGGTTCTCTCCCCAGTCTAAAATTGGGATGCTGGCCGTCAGTCCAATACCAAAACTCCCGGGACGGTCGGTGAGGTTTTGCCAGGTATGTTCAAAAGTGGTTCCCAAAGGCACTGTTCTTGAATCCTTGTTTACTCCGATGAAATTATAGTTCAACAGGATATTGCCACTGATCATGCCAGCGGCCTTTCTTCTCTTGATCTCCATCTCCTGAAGTTCGATCTGTATCTCCTCCTCTTCGAGTTCGAGCCTGTTTGCAAGAGCCAAAGAAACCGCCTTGTCAACATCAACCTGAACGGGTTTGTATTCCATGTTGCTCTGTACCAGAATACTGTCTCTCAAATCCAGTCCGAGTTGCTCCTTGAAAAGACTCATTTGGGAGCTGTAGTTGACCCGGGCAATATCATAACTGTTCATTGCTTCACTTAGATCCACCTCCATCTGCAACGCCTCAACTTCCCTGATCAAACCTGCCTCAAACTTATTCTTGGCAATTTCATGGGCCTCGCGCTGCTTCTCCAGACTCATCGCAGCAATCCTCAGTCGCTCATAAAACGAGAGCAGACTGTAAAAGGACTGACTGATGTCGTATTCAAGATTCAACTCCTCTCTCTTAAGTTGCTTTATCGACATTTGGTAGGCCAGATCGGCCTGCTTCAGATCCAGCTTAATGTTGTTGTGACCGAAAAAAGCTTCGATCGGCTGACGCAATCCGATGCTCGACATCACCTGGGCGTTGCGGTCGTTGGCATAGTAATCCACGAAATTTTGCAATCCGGTTCGCAGGTATAAACTCCCATCTGTCGGAAGCGGCTGACTGATGGTCAGGTAACCATTCATCTGATTTTGCCTGACCGGAAAAAAGGAAATACCGGTACTGTCCTCCCACTGCCGTATGGTTTCGGTATACTGTGGGACGACCAGATCCATTGAAACATGGGTTTTCAGCCGGCTGGTGGCCGCTTTCAGATTGTAGGCGGCCCCTTCGAGCCTCTGCTGGAGTATCTTCATACGCGTGCTTCTCTGTCTGGCAATCAGAATACTGGTTTCCAGATCCAGATGGTAAATCTCCTGAGAGAATAAGAAATTCGGAATTTGAAGAGCGATGATAAGCAGGATAACTTTCATGGGGTTTGGCATGGGTGATGGTTTTCTTGATGTATTCAATTCATACTGGCACCGTCAGAGACGATCATACCATCTTTAAGGACAACGATGCGTTGACAGCATGAGGCAATTTCACGTTCATGGGTGATGATCAGGATGGTTTGTCCCTCTTTATGTAAATCACTGAATATCTGCATTATCTCCTCACTGCTCACTGAATCAAGAGCACCTGTTGGCTCATCGGCCAATATGATTCCGGGATGATTCACCAGAGCCCTGGCAATCGAAACGCGCTGCCGCTGTCCTCCGGATAATTCAGAGGGCTTATGGTGCATCCGGTCTGCTAGTCCCACTTTATCCAACTGAACCTCAGCCAGAGACCGGCGCCTTTTCTTGTCGATCCCGGCATACATCAGGGGCAGTTCTACATTCTGGAGTGCAGTCAGCCTCGGCAGCAGATTGAACGACTGAAAGATGAACCCTATCTGCCGGTTTCGTATCATCGAAAGCGCATCATCGTCAAGGAGGGTTATATCGGTTGAATCAAAGAGGTAGCGGCCTTCGGTGGGCACATCCAGACATCCGATGATGTTCATCAGGGTCGACTTCCCGGATCCGGAGGGACCCATGATGGCCACAAATTCATTTCTGGCAATGGCCATATCGATACCCCGCAGGGCGGGCACCTCTACCTGGTCCATCAGGTAGTTCTTCTTCAGGTCTTGTATGTTGATCAGCATGGTGGTTTTTTTTATTAAGGATTCACTCGTGCCGGATTGAATCTATGGGCTTCAGGTTCGCAGCCTGCTTCGCAGGCAGGTATCCGAACAGGATACCAACCATTACACTGAAACTGAAGGCCAGCAGTATTGAATAAAGCGTGATGGTGGTCTGAATTTCGGTTGCCCATGAGATGCCCAGAGACA
>CAYGOU010000225.1:0-5112 GCA_964351455.1 uncultured Porphyromonadaceae bacterium | reverse complement strand
ATCATCGGAACAGCTGTCAGCATGCCAATGGACCTGTCGACTGAGCTGATTCCGAGGCTTATTTTCATATTTATCGCCATGGAATTCACCCAGATTGTTGACAACGTCATATTTCAACCCTTTATCCTGGGTGGCTCGGTAAAGGCTCATCCCCTCGAAATCTTTATCGTGATCATGATTGCAGCCTCCATGGGCGGGGTGATCGGCATGATTCTGGCCATTCCGGCCTATACGGTGATCAGGGTTATCGCCAAGGAGTTCTTCAGCCACATCAAGTTGGTGCAGAAGATAACGGAGAGGATATAATTATTTATCTTCATCCACTGTTCTAAACCGGTTTTACAAATTCATTTCATATGAGCAACAAGCATTCTCTGAGCAGAAGAAACTTTCTGCGCAATACGGCTGCCTCCGTAGCGGCGTTTACCATCATTCCCCGCCATGTTATGGGTGGTCAGGGCTATACGCCACCTAGTGACCAGCTTACCAAGGGGATCATCGGGGTTGGCGGAATGGGTCGCGGTCATTTTGATTATGAAGGCACCCGGCTGCTGGCCGTTTGCGATGTCGACCGCAACCATCTCAACGCCGCCATGCAGGCAGCGGGCAAGGATGTGGCCGGCTATCACGATTTTCGCGAGCTCCTGGCCCGTCCCGATATCGATGTGGTGCACATCGCCACCCCTCCTCACTGGCACGGTTTAATGGCCATTGCGGCTGCTGAAGCCGGAAAGGACATCTGGTGCGAGAAGCCGATGACCCGAACCATCGGAGAGGGAATCAAACTGGTTGAGGCTGTAAAGCGCCATGGCAGGATGTTCAGGCTCAACACCTGGTTTCGCTTCAAGGATACCTTTTACGGACTTGGAACCGATGTGAAACCCCTCAAGAAAGTGATCGACAGCGGAATTCTTGGATGGCCACTCAAGGTAACCGTCAGCGGAATCACCGGTTATGACTGGAAATTCTACTGGAGTGGAAAGACCAACCTGAAACCTATGCCGGTGCCTGAAAACCTCGACTACGACTTCTGGCTTGGTCCCGCTCCATACAAACCATACAACCCCGAACGGGTGCACTCGGTTTTCAGAGGATACTGGGATTACGACGGAGGAGGCCTCGGCGACATGGGTCAGCACTACCTGGATCCCGTTCAATACATGCTCGGCAAGGATGATACCAGTCCTGTCAGAATCGAAGTCGACGCCCCTCAGCAGCATCCCGATGCGGTTGGCTCATGGCGCCGCATCACCTACACCTACGCCGACGGCTGCCAGATCATTCTTGATGGCGAGAACCGCGACAAGGATGCAGCCTACATCGAGGGTCCGCACGGTAAGATTTACCGGGGTTTCAGATCGGATATCCCCAATCTTCAGTCGTTCATCCATACCCTTCCCGAACCTGAGCTTCAGATCGGCACCTTCTCTGACTCTGTCAGGAGCCGCCAAAAATTCGCGCTCAATGAAGAAAACGGACACCGCTCGTCAAC
Organism: uncultured Porphyromonadaceae bacterium; assembly: GCA_964351455.1. Lineage (GTDB taxonomy): Bacteria > Bacteroidota > Bacteroidia > Bacteroidales > UBA12481 > JAGHDB01. The sequence goes on along the minus strand of CAYGOU010000225.1, from coordinate 3,620 downwards.
CATGGTTAACCTGGGGGTGGTGGCGGTAAGGCTTGGCCGTACGCTTCATTTTGATCCTGTGAAGCAGGAATTCATCAACGACGAGGAGGCCAACCGGATGATCTGGCAGCCTATGCGGGGTGCGTGGAGTTTATAAACAGATAAGGTCAAAGATCAATGAGCGTTGAACATCTGAAATCAAACAAGTTTACAATGAGACGAATAACTATATGTATTGCAGCGATGGTCTTTGGTTTTGCAGCGATGGCACAGGATGTGCGCCTGTTGCAGACCAGGGTGGCCGATATTCTGAATCAGGTGCCGGCACAGGACCTGAAGCAGCGCGATAAGGTGATGGAGCAGATGCTTGCTCTCGGCCACGAGGGGCTGATGCTTTTTGCAGATCAGGTGGTGGCTCCCGGTTCCGGTGATGACACTCGGGTCAGGTTTGCGCTGAACGGACTGGCACTTTACGTCGGACAGGAGGGGATGGAGAGCAAAAGATTGCTCGTTTCAGGAGTTTTTACCGAGGCGCTCGTCAAGGCGGCCGATCCCGGGGTTCGCTCCTTCTTTTTATACCATCTGAAGTTTTTCGGTAAAGAGGAGATCGTTCAGTTTGTTGAAGGATTTTTGAAGGATGATGAATTGTGCGACTATGCCGTTCAGGCCCTTGTGGGCATCGGCAGTCACGCCGGACAACATGCCCTGAAATCAGCTCTTGCTGAGGCCAGCGGGCGCAATCGCCTGCTGATTGTCAAAGGTCTGGGTGAATATGGGGCCTTCTGTGCCGAAGAGCAAATCAGGGCGCTGGTGGGTTCATCCGAACCAGAGATGAATCAGGTGGCCCTGCGTGCCCTGGCCAACATCGGCTCAGCCGCTTCGGCTGAGGTCATGCTGGCAGCTGCCCGTTCGGTGCGCTTCGGATATGACAAGGATGAAACGATGCGATCGCTGATTCACTACATCGACCGGCTTGCCGTTAAAGGCGAGGCAGATCGGGCACGCCGGATGTGCAATATGCTGGTGGGTGAATGCACCCGGGATGACAATTACACCTATTCACTGGCCGCCCTCAGGTTGCTGACGCATCATTTTGGCTATGAAACCCTCGACCTGCTGATGGCAGCCATGGAGCACCCGCGGTTTGAGTACCGCGCCGCAGCCCTGGATTATGCCAGGGAGATTGACGACATCGCTGCCCTGCGAAAGTGGATGGTCAGAACCGAAAAACTGGAGCCTCATGTTGCTGCACAGGTTATTGAATTTCTGGGCCAGATGGGGAATCCGGTAGTGCTGCCATTTGTCAGGAGCTACCTTAAGAGCGGGGATCAACAGCTTAAAGTTGCTGCCGTTGGCGCATTGAAGACGCTCCAGGGAGTTGATGCCCTGCCGGTTGTGATCGATTTTCTGCTGTCGGCTCCTGCCGGTCAGGTGCCTGCCGCACGGGACCTCATCCTTCCGCTGGTCAGCTCGCGCGAGATGCCAATGGTTGCTGAAGCGATCGAAAAGGCCCCGGCAACCGCTTTACCCGTGCTGATAGAATTGCTTTCATCCCACCATGCTGCATGCCAGTTCGATCTGGTGTTGAAACTCACCTCCCATCCCGATGCTTTGGTTTCAGCCGCTGCATACGGAGCACTCGCAAACCTTTCAACTGCCGACAGACTGGGTGATCTTTTACAATTACTCGATAAGACCAATGACGAGACCAAGGTGGCTACGGTGCAGCAGGCCCTGGTGGTCGCTGCGCAAGGTATCCGGAATCCTGAAGAGAGGTCAGGACTCTTCATTCAGGCATACAACGAGAACAAAAACCTGAGAACCAAGATCCTGGGGGTTTTGCCCCGCATCGGCGGAACCAGTTCGCTCGACCTGGTGGCATCCGTATTTGGCGGAAAAAATCGCGAGCTGAGGGATCTGGCCTTCAAAAGCCTTACCCAGTGGAAAGACCACAGTGCAGCCACGCAGCTTTTCTCGGTGGTTGTAAACGGACCGGAATCATACAAGAAGGAGGCCTTTGCCGCCTATGTGAGACAAATCGGCAGGGCACCCATTTCCGGCGAACAAAAATTGCTGGCGCTTCGCAAGATCATGGTTTATGCCGGAGATCCGGCCGCCAAAGAATTGGTGCTGAAGACCCTTGAAAGCAATAAAAGCTTTCCTGCCCTGGTTTATGTTGCCTCATTTCTTGATGATCCAACGGTTTCAGCAACCGCGGCCTGGAGCGTCTTTAACATCGCCATGCCTGCCTCCGGCGCAAAAAATGGCCTTTATGGGGCCACAGTCAGGCCCATCCTCGAGAAATGCATGAAGGTTATAAGCGGTCCTGAAAGCAATTACGCCAAAGAGAACATCCGAAACTGGCTGTCGGTTATGCCGAAAGAGGAGGGATTTGTCTCCATGTTCAACGGCAGGGATCTGTCGGGATGGCAAGGTTTGGTTGAGAACCCCATTGCAAGGGCAAAGATGAGCAAAGAGGAGCTGGCAGCAAAGCAGGCTGCCGCCAATGCAAAGCTTCCCGAGAACTGGACCGTTGCCAATGGCGAGATCCGCTTTACAGGAACCGGCTATGAGAACCTCTGTTCAACAAAGGATTATGCCGATTTTGAAATGTGGGTCGACTGGCGCATCTCCAAAAATGGCGATAGCGGCATTTACCTGCGAGGCACTCCGCAAGTTCAGATTTGGGATCCTGCCCGTGTGGATGTCGGTGCTCAGGTAGGCTCAGGCGGATTGTACAACAATCAGGTGCATGCTGCGAAACCAGTTAAGCTGGCCGATAATCCAGTGGGTGAGTGGAATACCTTTTATCTAAAAATGATCGGAGAACATGTCACGGTTTATCTCAACGGTGAACTGGTGGTCGATCATGTGGTGCTTGAGAATTACTGGGATCGTTCAATTCCGATCTTCCCCGCAGGAGCGATCGAACTTCAGGCCCATGGTACCGATCTGGCATTCAGGGATATCTATGTCAGGGAGATTCGCAGTGAACACTTTAATCTCAGCACCGAGGAGCAATCCGAAGGGTTTACCGCCCTCTTCAATGGGAAAGACCTTGAGGGCTGGGTTGGTAACAAAACCGATTACAAGGTTGAGGATGGGGTCATTGTGGTGGTCCCCGACGGGGGAGGATACGGCAACCTCTATACCCAAAAAGAGTATGGGGATTTTGCCTTCCGCTTTGAATTCAAATTAACTCCCGGAGCCAACAACGGCATCGGAATCAGAACGCCCCTCGAGGGTGATCCGGCCTACGCAGGCATGGAAATCCAGGTACTTGACGATACCAGTCCCATTTATGCCAACCTCCAGGATTACCAGTACCACGGTTCGGTTTACGGGGTCATTCCTGCACGGCGCGGATACCTCAAACCGGTTGGTGAGTGGAACGAAGAGGAGATCCTTTTACAGGGTAACCGCATCAGGGTAACCCTCAACGGAACCGTTATTGTTGACGGAGATCTCCATGAAGCGAGCAAGAACGGAACCATCGATCACAACGACCACCCGGGACTTAAGCGAAAGGCCGGTCACATAGGATTTTTGGGACATGGTTCGGTGGTTAGTTTCCGCAACATCAGGATAAAGGAATTGTAATACCCCAGGTGGCTATGGAAGTTTTTTCCTGTTTTTTTTAC
>CAYGOU010000224.1:0-5139 GCA_964351455.1 uncultured Porphyromonadaceae bacterium | reverse complement strand
GGATTCTGTCTGTATGGACACGACATCGATGATACCACTTCCCCCATTGAGGCTGGACTGGGATGGATCACCAAGTTTTCAGAAGGAAATGACTTCATCGACCGCGATAAAATGGAGGCTCTCAAAGCAGCAAAACCTTCAAGATTGCTTCGTGGTTTTGTGATGCTCGAAAGGGGCATTCCGAGACAGCATTATGTGATTCAGGATGAAGCTGGGAATCCGATTGGGGAGGTGACCTCGGGCACCCAGTCTCCCATGTTGAAAATGGGCATCGGATTGGGTTATGTCGATGCATCCCACAACGCCATCGGATCCAATGTCTGGATCCAGGTCCGAAATAAGTCGCTCAAAGCTGAGATTGTAAAACTCCCGTTTTTTAAGAAGTGATACATTTAATTACCTGATAAAATCTTACCTGAAAAAATCATCGCTATGCGTAAACACATTTTCAATGCGGGTCCGTGTATTTTGTCTGATATGGCCAGGGAAAATACCGCTAAGGCCATCCTCGATCTGGATGGCATCGGAATGTCGATCATGGAAGTGTCACACAGGAGCAAGGAGTTTGAGGCCATACTGGCTGAAACGGTGGCACTGTTTAAGGAAGTAATGGCCATTCCAGATGGCTATTCCGTTCTCTTCCTGGGAGGCGGAGCAAGTTTGCAGTTCTGCATGATTCCTTATAACTTTCTGAATACCAAGGCTGCCTATCTCAACACCGGCACCTGGGCAACAGCCGCCATCAAGGAGGCAAAGCTGTTTGGTCAGGTGGATGTGCTGGCCTCCTCTGAAGACCGCAATTTCTGTTATTATCCAAAAAATTATGTCATTCCGGCTGACGCCGATTATTTCCACATCACCTCAAATAATACCATTTTCGGAACGGAGATACACCACGATATGGATTCGCCGGTACCTCTCATTGCAGACATGTCATCAGACATCCTGAGCCGTCCGGTGGATGTGTCAAAGTACGCCATGATATACGGTGGTGCCCAAAAGAATGTCGGTCCCGCCGGTGTCACCTTTGTCATCCTTAAGAATGAATTGCTTGAACGGGTCAGCCGCGGGAACATTCCCACCATGCTAAAGTACAGGACCCATGTCGAAAAGGATTCGATGCATAACACTCCTCCCTGCACGGCCATTTTCACCATGCGCGAAACCTTGCGCTGGGTGAAGTCGCTTGGCGGCGTTCAGGAGATGGATCGCAGGGCTCAGGCCAAGGCTGATCTGCTATACGGAGCCATCGACGCCAGCCGCATCTTCAAAGGAACGGCGGATCATGAAGACCGCTCGAGGATGAACATCTGCTTTGTGATGAAGGACGAGTTCAAAGAGAAAGAACCAGATTTTCAGGCTTTCGCATCCTCGAAAAAAATTTCCGGAATCAAGGGCCACCGCTCTGTTGGCGGATTCAGGGCCTCCTGCTACAACGCTCTTGAAATGGAAAGCGTTCAGGCACTTGTAGATGCCATGAAAGAGTTTGAGTCGAAATTGTAATCCGAATCAGAATAACATGAAAAAGGTATTGGTTGCAACCGATAAGCCATTTGCCCCGGTGGCCGTCAAGGGCATTCGGCAGGTGGTCGAAAAGGCCGGTTATGAACTGGTGCTGCTCGAAAAATACACCGAAGTGGGCCAATTGCTGCAGGCTGTGGCTGATGTGGATGCAGTGATTGTGAGAAGCGACCTCATCACCCGTGAAGTGCTTGATGCTGCAAAAAGGATGAAAATCGTGGTCAGGGCCGGTGCCGGATATGACAACATTGACCTCGCCGCTGCTTCTGAAAAGGGAGTGGTTGTCATGAACACCCCGGGTCAGAATTCAAATGCGGTTGCAGAGCTGGCATTCGGAATGATGGTGTTTCAGGCAAGAGGACAGTTCAATGGCAAGTCGGGCGCGGAGCTGATGGGCAAGAGCCTGGGGATCCATGCCTTTGGTGCCGTTGGTCGTCATGTTGCCCGCATCGCCGCTGGATTCGGCATGAAGGTGTTCGCTTTCGATCCCTACGTTGCAGCCGCCGATATGGAGGCTGCCGGGGTAAAGGCGGTCGCCACAGCCGAAGAGCTTTACTCCTCGTGTCAGTACATTTCGTTGCACATACCTGCCAATGCCGAAACCAAGAAATCGATCGGAGAAAAACTGCTGAACCTGATGCCGGGCAATGGAGTGCTGGTCAATACCGCCCGCAAGGAGGTGATCGATGAGGATGCGCTGGTGGCCGTCATGGAGGGCAAGCCGGGCTTTGCCTACCTGAGTGACATTGCTCCCGACAATGCAGCAGTTTTTGCTGAAAAGTTTCAGGGGAGGTTCTTTTTCACTCCGAAAAAGATGGGCGCTCAGACCGAAGAGGCCAACATCAACGCCGGGATTGCCGCCGCCGAGCAGATTCGGGATTTTTTTGAGCTGGGAGACGTCAGGTTCAAGGTTAACAAATAGGATTATTTATGGCAGTTCTTAAACCCTTCAAGGGCCTCAGACCCCCGAAGGCAATGGCCGCAAACGTGGCTTCAAGACCCTATGATGTGTTGAATTCAGAGGAGGCCAGGGCAGAAGCCGCTGGCAATCCCCAATCTTTACTGCACATCATCAAACCAGAAATTAATTTTCCCCCCGGAAAGGATGAACACGATGCCGATGTTTATGAAAAGGCACGCGAGATGTTCCTCTCTTTTCAAACCCGGGGATGGCTGACAGAAGATGCCGCTGAGTGCTATTACATCTATGCCCAGACCATGAATGGCCGAACCCAGTACGGACTGGTGGGCTGCGCCGGGGTTGAGGATTACATGAACGGCGTTATTCGCAAGCACGAACTTACCCGTCCGGATAAAGAGGAAGACCGCATGAAACATGTGCGCATCAATAGGGCAAACGTTGAGCCGGTCTTTTTTACCTACCGCTCGGTTGAGGCTCTTGACCAGCTTATGTTTAACTGGGTCAGTGGCCATCCGGCCGAATACGACTTCGTGGCTCCCGACGGAATTGGTCACCACTTTTGGGTAGTCGACGACCCGCACACCATCGCCCGGATCACCAGCCTCTTCGCTGAAATTCCATTCACCTACGTGGCCGATGGTCACCACCGCACCGCAGCTGCTGCCCTTGTTGGCAACGAACTGCGCAAGGCCAATCCGAACCACACCGGACAGGAGGAGTATAACTTCTTTCTTGCGGTCCATTTTCCTGATCGGCAGCTGAGTATCATCGATTACAACCGCCTGGTCAGGGATCTGAACGGATTGACTCCTGAAGAGGTGCTAAGAAAACTGGAGGTCAGTTTCGTTGTGGAGAATAAAGGCACTGAGATTTATCGTCCCAACAACCTGCACAACTTCAGCATCTATCTAGGGGGATTATGGTACAGTCTGACCGCGAGGCTTGGTACCTATGATGATTCCGATCCGATCGGCGTTTTGGATGTCACCATCTCTTCGGATCTGATTCTACGGGATATCCTTGGCATCCATAACCTCAGAACCGATAAGCGAATCGATTTCGTCGGAGGCATTCGCGGGTTGGGCGAACTGAAGCAGCGGGTTGACACCGGTGAGATGGCTTTTGCCCTGGCTCTCTATCCTGTCTCAATGAAACAGCTGATGGACATCGCCGACACCGGCAACATCATGCCGCCCAAAACAACCTGGTTTGAGCCCAAATTGCGCAGTGGACTGGTGATACATACCTTTTGAAAGATTGCATAAATTGAAGAGGCCGCTGATCCAGCGGCCTCTTCTGTTTTCAATATACCTTCTATCCTATGCGCTCTATCTGTTTCTCACACTTGCCCGGTAACGGCCGGTGGCATCATCGGCCTTGATCGAGATGGTCCATGTGCCGGTGAACTGGTCGGCATCCTTCTCATCCCATTGCAGACTCTGATTCCAGTTTATATTGGCCAGCGGAGAGATTTCGATTTTCTGAAGGGTCTTGCCGTTAGGCTTCACCAGGGTGATCACCAGTTCGCCCTGACTCAGTTCGCCATTTACGCTGAATGATATGCTCCTGCTGCCGGTTCCCAGTTCATACTTGAAGTCATTCTGGAAATCCAGATTGTCAAGGTCCTTCGATATTTCCATTGCATTGGCATCCGACGGCATGATAACCCAGCTCTGATCTCTGAAACCCCTGAACATATCACGATCCAATCCTTCGATCCTGACCTCTGGTATGACGGTGACTCCCCTGCGGAATTTCTGATCCTGAAACTGCTCCATGGATTTCTGATAGGTTTCATAAACCTGCTGGCGCATTTTTGCCTGTTCCTCATTAAGGCGTTGAAACTCTTCGTGCTGAATCTTTTTTGATTGCTCAAGAGCCTTCCTGAGCTCCTGCTCTGCCTTCATCTCCTCCTGCCTGGCTTTTTCTTCAGCCTCCATCTTGGAACTGACCTTCTCCCTTTCCTTAACCTCCTGTGCCTGTGTGAAGCTCCCTGCGCCGGCTAAAATCAGGGAGGCCAGCAGCAGGATCCAAAATTTATTTGTTTTCATGACCTTTTTTATGAAATATTGACGATTCAAAGATAAACCAGTGCCCGCCGTAAGCGTGTTAACACCGGGTTAATGTCAGGTTAATCAGCGATTCACGATAATTATCGCTTAATTTTGCCTGAAGATGAGCAGAAAAATCAAATGGGTCATTGCTGCAAGCCTGGTTGCCATTGCCATCATGGCTGCAGCCCAGATCTTTCTGATCCGTAAAATTCTGGATCTTCAGAACCGAAGTTTTGATTATCAGTACACCGAAGTGCTCAACCGTGCCGTTGACCTCTTTGATTATTCTCAGAGCTATCACGTGTTCGAAAAAGCCGAGAAACTGATGCAAAGTTCATCCGCAGCCCTTATCGGCTTCTCGCTTGAACGGCCTTTTCTGGATTCGACGCTGTTCAGAAAGCTTGCTCTTGAAAACTTTCACCAATCATTGGTTGAACAGGAGGAACTTTCAGCGCTGCTCAGAATGTTTCTTGAAAGGACCGGACATTCAACCGAGTTTACCTCATGGTTTGTCATTTCCTACCTGGATTTGATTCATCAGGGCCAGGCCATTCCGGTTTTCCGTGAGATGCCCTCAGCCGGCAGATCCTATCCAGATACCCTGAAAATTCCGTCCAGCGCACTGAGAGCAAACCATTATAC
>CAYGOU010000223.1:0-5211 GCA_964351455.1 uncultured Porphyromonadaceae bacterium | reverse complement strand
GATTCAAAATCCATCCAGTACCAGAAGAAGCCCTTATGGATCTGCACCCCGAAGTAGGGATACCGGGCGATGGTCTCCTCCAGAGCCTTTTTCAGGATGCCGAGGTTCACCGGCCGGTCGATCTCAGTCATCAGCCTGAAAACCAGGGGCCTTTTAGGATTGGCAGAAGCCGGGTAGATCTTGGCGGCGTTGTCAAGCCTGAGCCACTTGGTGTCCTGATCTTTGGCTTTGTTTAGGATATATAGCATTGCTCCGGGGTTTCAATAATAAAGGTACGTAAAAAAACCCTGCATGTTTTCACAGCAGGGTTTGCTTAATCAGGTTCTGAAGCTGTTCATTGTCCTTCCTGGAGGAAAGGGTAGGTGTGATCCTCGGGAGGTAAGAAGCACTCCTTGATGGTTCTGGGTGAGACCCATCTGAGGAGGTTCAGCATGCTGCCGGCCTTATCATTGGTGCCTGAGGCCCTTGAACCTCCAAACGGCTGTTTGCCCACCACCGCACCCGTAGGTTTGTCGTTGATGTAGAAGTTGCCTGCCGTGTTGATCAGCCTCTTGCTTGCCAATTCAATGGCATAGCGATCTCTTGCAAAGAATGCACCGGTCAGTCCATAGGGTGAGGTGCGGTCAACCAGGTCGATGGTTTCTTCGAAGCGTTCATCCTCGTAGACATAGATGGTCATGATGGGACCAAAGAGTTCGGTATGCATGGTAGGATAATCCGGGTTGCTGGTCAGAAGAACCGTGGGCTCGATAAAATAGCCGGTTGATTTGTTGTACCTGCCACCCGCAATGATTTCAACATCTTTATCCTCTTTGGCACGATCGATCCACGAGGTCAGTTTGTCGAAGGCCCTTTCGTCGATGACGGCGGTGATAAAATTGGTATAGTCTTCAGGACTGCCCATTTTGAACTGTCTGAGATCATCGAGGAGGTGGCACTCAACCTCCGGCCAGAGCGAACGGGGAATGTAGGCGCGGCTGGCCGCTGAGCATTTTTGTCCCTGATATTCAAAGGCTCCTCTAGAGATGGCTGTGGCCACCTCAACGGGGCGTGCCGTGGGGTGGGCCAGTACATAGTCTTTTCCACCGGTCTCACCGACGATGCGCGGGAAAGATTTATAGTTTGCGATGTTTTGCCCCACTTTGGACCACATCGACTGAAAGACCTCTGTTGAACCGGTGAAGTGGATACCTGCCAGGTCAGGATGGGCGAGGGCAACATCGGCCGCCTCTTTTCCCGGAGCAAATACCATGTTGATCACTCCGTCGGGCAGTCCTGCTGCCCGGTAAATGTCCATGATCACCTTGGCTGAATAGATCTGCGTGGCTGCAGGTTTCCATACCACCACATTTCCCATCAGCGCGGGCGCCGCGGCCAGGTTGACAGCAATGGAGGTGAAGTTAAAAGGACTGACGGCATAGATAAAGCCTTCGAGGGGCCTCTGCTCGAGCCGGTTCCATGTATAACGGCTGTTTTCGGGCTGAACCGAATAGATCTCCGCCATGAATTCAGCATTGAAATTCAAAAAGTCGATCGATTCGCAGGAGGCATCGATTTCGGCCTGAAACACGTTCTTCGACTGCCCCAGCATGGTGGCGGCGTTCATTTTATAGCGAAACGGACCGCTTAACAGACTGGCCGCCTTCAGAAAGATCGATGCACGATGTTCCCACGAGGTGCTGGCCCATTTTTCCCTTGCCTCCAGGGCCTTTTCAATGGCCAGTTTAACATGACTGGCATCTCCCTGGTGGTATGATCCCAGCGGGATTTGATGGTCGTGGGGGGGGCGGATCTCTTCAAGGTTTCCGGTGACAACCTCCTTTCCCCCGATGACCATCGGGATTTCAATTTGACTCTTTTTTAACTCACGGATGGTTTCGTCGAGCAGCTTTCGCTCCTGGGTTCCCGGAGCATAGCTCTTGACCTCTTCATTGACCGCTTTTGGGGGATGGGAAATGCTTATCATGATGGTAATCTTTAAATCTGATCATAATACAATTTTCCCTCCGAAATGTTGCCAGAGACTATGTCTGTACAGTCTATAAAAAAGATGAGGCTGTCCGCGGACAGCCTCATCCAGATTGAACGAGTTACTCTTATTTGACGGTTTTGACATCAACCGAACTCATATTTCCTTCAACCGAAATGGCCGTTCTTCCATCTCCGAAGGTTCCTGACACCTCCAGACTGGTCGTTTTTTTGTTGCGAACCACATCGGTCATGCCCTTTGGAAGCTGGATGTCGCCCATCGACATCTCCCCGGTGAGCTTAAATCCAGTTGAGATTCCGAGGTCAATGCTGCCCATGTTTACCTCAATGTCAACGGGACCCTTACCGCTCACATTCTCGACGGTGAAGCTCGAATAGTTTGCTTCAAGGCTTAGCTCCTCAACCTTACCAAGTTTGCCGGATCCATAGTTCAATCCGATGGTCAGTTTTCCGGCTTCGCGGATGTTGATGTCCCCGACATAATTCAGTTCGAGTTCTCCACCGCTCAGAAAAGCGATCGTTCCGGAACTGTAATTTATTTCAAGCCGGTTGGCGCTGTTGCTGAGTCTTCCGGCCGAAAGCTGGCCGTAGTTCAGTTCGAGGCCCAATTTTCCGTCGAGGTTGCCCAGAATGACATCCCCGAAATTGTGATCGATGTTCAGTGCAATTCCGGCCGGAACCTTCACCAGGTAATCGATGTCGATTTTTTGCTTTGAAACGCCCGTAGTCCTGGTCTGTTTGGTGTCGAAGATGGTCTTGGCCCAGATACTGGAACCTTCGGTTTTAAAATCAATGCTGATCCTGTCAAGCAACTGCTGGGCCTTATCAGCATCAGAATGTTCCACCCTGATGTTGATCTCGAAGACCACCTGTCCCGGGTCGCCGGGTTCAACCACCACCTTTCCGAACTTGTTTTCGATGAACAATTCGCTTGATGAGATGGCCTTGAACGTTTGACGCACCTCTTTTGTCAGCTCCTTGGCACCGGCCGCAAAGCCAGTCGTGAGCATGGCCAGGGCCAGTAATCCTGATTTAGTAATTGACGCTTTCATACTGTGTTGAATTAGAGTTATTAGAAAAATCCTGAATTTGTCTTAGTTGACCGATCAAATGCTGAATGACCCTCAATTTGGTCTGATAGTATGAGATCATCGACTGAATGATACGCTCATCGCCAGGATGGGTTGCCAGTTCTTTCTGAAGGGTTTGATAAACCGAATCCATCTGGCTGATTTCATCCAGCAATTGAGCCTGGTACTGGGGTTCTGATTCGAGATTGATTTCATTCAGCTCACCGGTTAGGCTGCTGATCTGACTGGTGAAGTAGAATTCAACTTCAGCCATTTCATGATTGACATCAGAGAGTCTCATCTGACCGGGTTGGGTCTCGTTTAACTGCAGCCGTATCCACAGTCCTGACATGATAAGAAGCAATCCAACGGCCGCCACAGCCGAAACCCTGTACATCACGGTCAGTCTCCTTCTTCTGGCGGCTTTTCTGAGTCTCTCTTCAAACCGCATGAAGTGTCCCTGATCCGGTTCGTTTGCATCAAACATTCCCTTATTTTCTCTGATGAAATCGTCTATACTGCTCATGGTGTTTTTTTTTCAGGTGATCATTTGCAGAAGTTTCTGCCTCCCTCTTGACAGCTGTGCCCGGCTGGTCGATGGCTGAATTCCCAGGATTTCGCCAATTTCATCGTGGTCATACCCTTCAAACAGGCTGAGCGACAGAACCACCCGGTATTTCTCGGGCAGCTTCTCCATGGCTCTGCGAATCAGTCCCACCTTCTCATCGACAGCCATTCCCCCCTCATCCCATTCATCGGCAACTGAAGCGGAGGTGTCGGGCAGGTTTTCAACCGGTTCAAAAAAGACCTTGCGTTTCTTCAGGGCATCCAGCGAGCGATTGATGACGATCTTCTTGAGCCAGCCTCCGAAGCTGACCGAAAGATCGGTTCTCTTCAGATGCTCGAATGCGCTCAGAAATGACTCCTGCATGATGTCCTCAGCTTCCATCCTGTCGCCAACGATTCTCAGACTTACGTTGTACATCGGTTTGTAGTACAGTTTGTAAAGTTTCATTTGTGCCCTGGGATCCCCTCTTCTGCATTGTTCGAGGAGCTCCTGGTGAACGATCGGTGTCTGGTTTTGTATTTCCATCTTTCCGGTATTATGACGAAAGAAAAAAAAGAGTGCTGCAATTCCGTAAAGAAATTTGCAGCACTCCGGAGGATCAGTATGAAAGCGTCCCGACCATTTCAGGATTTAGTCGGTTTCTGATCCCTTTATCATGCCTGAGGTCAGCCACCGCTGATCAGGTGGATGATCTCAACCTGGTCATCCTCACGGATGATCGCTTCAGGGTATTCATCTTTTCGTATGAGCGTTCCGTTGATCTTAACGACGATCCTTGGAAAGCTGAAGTTCTTATATGACAGGAGTTTGGATATGGTGCTGATGTCGGCAGGCAGGGTTTCGGGCGTATGGTTAAGAATGATCTTCATCGGATTCAGGTATTTCGGTAATGCGAACGGATGAACCCCTTAACCTGATCAAAGATCGGTTTGGTAAACTGAATAAACAGCTCTTGTGGTGGAGGAGGCGAAATGGGTTTACGCTTGGTGGCGTCAAGTTGTTCTTTGGTAAGGGCTCTCTCATCTCCGTTAAAGGTTGACCATTCTGACCGCCAGGTAAAGGTTCCCGGGAACCTTCGCTGGACCACCACCTTGCCGGTGCGGGCATCGACAACCTCAACCTGAAGCGTGCCTGTTGAAACCACCTCTCTTTTGTACTGCTTATATTTGGCCTTTACCCGGTCGTAAACATCCACCTTACGACCATCGATGGTGGCCGATCCCACCTTGACAGAATCCTTGCTGGTCACCTCCTTCTCAGAATCTGAATCCCTGGTGGCCCCTACCATGAAATCATAAAATTCCATAACCAGTATCTCGTCAGGCTGAAGAATCTGTTTGGCTTCTGAAGGGTGGTAAAACTCGAGAAATTCATTCCTGATTCCTTCACGCAGAAAGGTGAATACCTGGTTGTAAAAAAACTCTGAGCTGAGCTGGTACCTTCCCGGAACCGGAATTTGTTCAACGATCACCTTGAGGGTTGCCATCATTTTTGCCTGAGCTGCCCTTTTGGCGGAGTCTTTGTGATTGGGCACAAAACGCTGAGCCTCCGTAAGGATGTAATAGGCCACTATGGCTGCTTCAC
>CAYGOU010000222.1:0-5224 GCA_964351455.1 uncultured Porphyromonadaceae bacterium | reverse complement strand
GAAATCGATCGTGGCAACCTCACGCATGCAGGAGATGAACCGAATGGTTAAGGTTGAACGCATCGGAGGCCGGCTCAACCCTGAAAACGCTCTCAGTCTGGTGTCGGATTATGACCTGGTGGCCGACTGCACCGACAACCTTGAGACCCGCTACCTGATCAGCGATGCCTGTGTGCTGGCAGATAAAACCATGGTACACGGAGGAGTTTTCAGGTTTGAGGGACTGGTAACGGTCTTTAACCACAAGGGGGGGCCCAGTTACCGCTGTCTGTATCCGCATGGTGAGGAGCATCTGTCGCCGGCGGAGATGACCGGAATTTACAGCATCATTCCCGGCATCATAGGTTCCCTCCAGGTTAATGAGATCCTGAAGGTGATTACCGGTGCGGGTGAGGTGCTGTCAGGAAGCCTGCTGCTCTTTCATGCCCTCGAAAACCGTTTTTCCGTGCAACGGTTTCAGCGGGTTGCCCAGAATTTCGACAAAAGCTATCTTCGAAGCATAACCAAAGTTATAACGATATGAGATTACTGCTGATCAGCAACTCAACCAATGCAGGCGAAAGCTACCTCAACCATCCAAAAGAGGAAATCCGGAAATTCCTGGGAACCTCGGTACGAAAAACCCTCTTCATTCCTTATGCGGCTGTTACCTTTTCATATGGGGATTATGCCCGCAAGGTGCAGGAACGTTTCGATGAGCTCGGGTATCAAGTTGATTCAATTGACCGCTATGATTTTCCGATGGAAGCGGTGCTTGAAGCGGAGGCCATTGTGGTGGGAGGTGGAAACACCTGGCAGTTGCTCAAAATGGTGCATGAACTCGACCTGCTTGATGTAATTCGCGAAAAGGTGCTGCGCGGAACCCCATTTGTGGGCTGGAGCGCCGGAGCCAACCTGGCCTGTCCGACCATCAAAACCACCAACGACATGCCCATTGTTGATCCGAGGGGATTTCATGCTCTACACCTGCTTCCTTTTCAGATTAATCCCCATTACCTGGATGCCAACCCGCAGGGTCATGCCGGTGAGACCCGCCAGCAGCGCATAGAGGAGTTCATTGAGGCCAATCCGGATCTATATGTAGCCGGACTCAGGGAGGGTACCATGTTTAAGGTTGAGAACCGGACCATTAACCTGATTGGTCCCAAACCCTGCCGGATTTTCAAAAAAGGTAAAGAACCACAGGAAATTGAACCGGGTGGCGATCTCGGATTCTTACTCGAATGAGTTCATTCAGCGGCATGGTTATGAAAACCACCGGCTCGTGGCACTGGGTGCGCACAGCGGGGGGGGATTTCATTGCCTGCAAGCTGAAAGGCAATTTCAGGATGCGCGGAATCCGCACCACCAACCCGGTGGCGGTTGGCGACCTGGTTGAGGGCTTCCAAAACCAGGGTGAAAAAACAGGTTTTATAACCGTGCTGCATCCCCGAAGAAATTACATCATAAGAAAGGCCACCAAGCTAAGCAGCGAGGCTCACATCCTGGCGGCCAATGTTGATCAGGCCTTTCTGATGGTTACCATGACCTCTCCGGTCACGCATTCAATGTTTGCCGACCGGTTTTTGGTGTCTGCCGAGGCCTACCGGGTTCCGGTATCCCTTCTTTTTAACAAGATGGATCTTTACGGTGAACGACAACTTGATGAGCTGGCCGTCTGGCTTGATGCTTATGAAATAGCGGGATATCCATGCCACCTCATCAGTCTGCTTGACCAGGAGGCCATTCTCAGAATGGCGGAACTGCTGAAGGGAAAAACCACGGTACTTGCAGGCAATAGCGGGGTGGGCAAGACGACCCTTATCAACAGCCTGGTGCCAGATCTCAAACTTCGAACCGCGCAGATTTCGGATTATCATAAAACGGGACGTCACACCACCACCTTTCCTGAAATGGTAGAACTTCCGGGAGGAGGTATGGTCATTGACACGCCAGGAATTCGGGGATTTGGCGTCATCGACATCGACAAAAATGAGCTGTACCATTTTTTTCCGGAGATTTTCACCCGATCAGCCACCTGCCAGTTTCACAACTGCACCCACACCCATGAACCCGGTTGTGCGGTGAAGAAGGCTACAGAAAGCGGAGAAATATCCGGAATGCGCTATGAAAACTATCTCAGCATGATGGAATCCGGGGGGCACAAATACCGGCAGGGATATTAACTTTGCTGCATGAAATCCCTGATATACCTGGATTATAATGCAACCACCCCGGTAGATCCGCAGGTGATCCGGGTGATGGAACCCTTTCTTCGAGAACATTTTGGCAATCCCAGCAGCACTCATGCCTATGGCTCTTATGCCCGTCAGGCCATTGAAGAAGCCCGCCTCAAGGTGGCCCGCCTGATCGGTGCAGATCCCTGGGAGATCATCTTCACCAGCGGAGGCACCGAATCCAACAACCTTGCGATCCAGGGAGTTGCCAGGGCCCTCCGGAACCGGGGCAGACACATCATCACCAGTCAGATTGAGCATCCAGCAGTTCTCGAAGTGTGCCGGTACCTTGAAGGGGAGGACTATGATGTGACCTATCTTCCGGTTGACAGCCACGCCCTGGTGGATCCTGCTTCGCTCAAAGATGCCATCCGGACTGATACCATTCTGGTAACCATCATGCATGCCAACAATGAGGTGGGCACCATCCAGTCGATCGCCGAACTGTCGGCCATAGCCCGCCAGCATGGAATCCCGTTTCACACCGATGCTGCCCAGAGCGCCGGTAAGATAGCGGTCAGCGTTAACGACCTCGGGGTCGATCTGCTGTCGCTGGCCGGGCACAAACTGTATGCGCCCAAAGGGGTAGGGGCCCTGTTCGTTCGCCGGGGGGTACCCATCGAAAAGATCCTTTTTGGGGCAGATCATGAGCAGAACCGCCGGCCCGGGACCGAAAACGTCCTCGAGATTGTTGGCCTCGGAGAGGCCTGCCGCCTTGCCTTGGCTGAAACGGAAGAATCGGGAACCGTCGGTTCAGCTTTCAGAGACCGGCTCCAGGAACTCATCACCCTCGGACTTCCCGATGCGGAGATAAACGGCCACCCCATAATGCGGTTGCCAAACACCCTGAGCATCTCGTTTCCCAACCTCGAGGCACAAACCATTCTGGGAGCCCTCAATGGGGTGGCTGCATCAGCCGGTGCGGCCTGCCATGCCGGCGACAGCGAGCGATCCGGGGTGCTGGATGCGATGGGAGTGCCCATGCATCTCGCCATGGGAACCCTGCGATTTTCAACCGGACGCTACACAACAGACCGGGATGTTGAAGAGGCCGCCCGACGAATCATCGATGCGGTTGGGTCTCTTTCAGGTGAAGCTGTGGCAGAACCCGGGTACAGCGACATCAAACTGACTCATTTTACCCATGGTCTGGGTTGTGCTTGCAAATTGCGGCCCCAGGATCTTGAGCAGGTGATCAGGGATCTGCCGAAGCGCCATTTTCCAAACGTGATGGTGGGTACTGAGACTTCTGACGATGCTGCCGTGTATCGGATCAGAGAGGATCTTGCCCTGGTTGAAACCGTTGATTTTTTTACCCCCGTGGTTGACGATCCCCGCTGGTTTGGAGCCATTGCAGCAGCCAACGCCCTGAGCGACATTTACGCCATGGGCGCCCGTCCCCTTTTTGCCCTCAACATTGTCGGATTCCCGGCTAAAAGACTCCCCCTCGAGGTGCTTCGGCAGATCCTGCTGGGCGCGGATGAGAAAGCGGCCGAGGCTGGAATTCCTGTGCTCGGGGGCCATACCATTGAAGATAACGAACCCAAATATGGGATGGTGGTCACCGGAGAGGTGCATCCCGATCGCATCTGGACCAACCGCGGAGCCTTGCCGGGCAATAAGCTCATCCTCACCAAGGCGATAGGAACCGGAATACTGAGTACGGCCCTTAAAAGAGGATTGCTGGATGAGCAATCTACCCGAACGCTTTACGAAACCATGGCCACCCTGAACATGAAGGCCGCAGAGGTACTGCACCTGTCGACGGTTCATGCCTGCACCGATGTAACCGGATTCGGATTGCTTGGCCATCTCCTGGAGATGACCCGGGGCAGCGGAGTCAATGCACGAATCTTTGCCGGACAGGTTCCGTTGCTGGATGGAGCCATGCAGCATGCAGCTTCCGGTATTATCCCGGGCGGAACCTTGAACAACCGTGCCTATACCTCAGGCTGGGTTTCAGGAGCCATGGCTTCAGATGAATTGATGCTCGTGCTGCTCAACGATGCTCAGACATCGGGTGGACTTCTCGTTGCCGCTGATCCTGGCCTGGCTGACGAACTGGTTGACCAGCTGGTCAGGGCAGGCGTGGCTTCAGCAACCCTCATTGGTGAAATAACAACAAAAGGCACGGGCCTCATTAGCATTGACCCCTGATGGCCACCCCGCTGCCACCCAAAGAATTCATCGAAAGAGCCCGCGGTTCGTTCATCATCGACGTGCGCTCCCCGTCAGAGTATGAAAGAGGTCACATTCACGGAGCCCGAAACATTCCGCTGTTCGAGGATGATGAGCGGGCCCTGGTGGGAACCCTTTACAAAAAGCGGGGCCGGGATGCAGCGGTGGAAACCGGACTCGGACTTGCGGGGCCTAAGCTGACAGCCTATCTTGAGCAGCTCAGGGCGCTAAGCCCGGGTCGTGAAGTTTTTGTCCATTGCTGGAGGGGTGGCATGCGAAGTGAATCAATGGCCTGGCTCTTTGAAAAGGCGGGATTTGAGGTGAATCTGCTGGAGGGAGGCTATAAGGCATGGAGAAGGTTTATCCGTGAGGATCTTGGGAAAGAACGTAAATATCTGGTACTTGGAGGACTGACCGGCAGCGGTAAGACCCGCTGGCTGACGCAGCTGGCGCTTATGGGAGAGCAGGTGATTGACCTCGAAAAGTTGGCTTGTCACAAAGGATCGGTTTTCGGTTCAATCGGCATGAAGCAGCAACCCGGAAACGAGCAGTTTGAAAACGATCTTTTTGATGTTGTGAGAAGCTTTGATGAGAAGCGGGTGATTTGGCTCGAGGATGAAAGCAGGCAGATCGGCAGGATCACCCTGCCCGATACCTTTTATCAGGTTAAAACGAGCAGTCCCTTACTATTCATCTCTGTGCCGGATCGCCTGCGAATCCGATTTCTTCTTGAGGATTATGCCGATTGTGAGCGTAACCAACTCCTGGATCCTGTACAGCATCTCGCCAAAAGACTCGGTAGCGAACGTACGAAGCAGATATCCGTGGCC
>CAYGOU010000221.1:0-5225 GCA_964351455.1 uncultured Porphyromonadaceae bacterium | reverse complement strand
ATATTGTATCTCTCCCCGTCCCGAATTGTCTGATCCGTTTTCGAGGATCTCGAGAAACAGCTTCACCGGCTTGCCGGGATCCATGAATTCAAGCAGACGGGTGAGGTCGAGTCCGATTTCAATGAATTGGTTGTTTTCAATCTCAATGCCCTGCATGGGCATCGAACCGCCCTGAAAGCTGAAGCAGGTAAAATCAATGGTGTGCTCGGGAACGCTGGCATTCACATTGTTGGCCACACCGGCCAGGATCTTGATGCGGTCGCGCTTGTCGTAGGTGAGTCCCGCTTTCATGGTCAGCAAAGGCTGGTGCGTTGCCCTGGCCTTCACCACCATCGCCGAATTGCTCCATATCCCCCCTTTGGCCACGCTTTCGGCCAGCAGGCGGTACATCACCCAGATTTTGCCCTTGTCGCCCCATCCCTGTCCCCACGAATTGACCACCAGCATCGCCCCTATTTCCCAGTCGCGCATATCCACCACCCCGTCGCCGTTGATGTCTTCATCGTTTGTGTACCGGCCGTCGTGGTTTACATCGTAACGCACGTTGTCGTTCCACCCGGCAAAGGTCATGGCATGTCCCACGAGCGGAGAAAACTGCACGATGATGTGCTGGCCCCCCTCCTCCTCGGTAATCGGAATCTGCTGGATGTTCATCGGATTCGACCCGATCTGGAAGTTGGCCACTCCCCCCTCGGGAGAACCGTCGAGGTGGTCGTTGATCCAGTGTTTCAGGGTCAGCAACCCTTCAGGAGTGCCGATGTCGATGGCATAAAGCTGATCAATCCGGTTTTTCATGCCGTTGTAATAGCGGTCGTATCCCGACATCCACTGAGTCATTGAAGAATTCTGTGCGCTATAGTCTGCCACGCTTGGTATCCCATTGTTCATGATGACGTTCCATGAATCGTAATAGGATACCCCCACATCCTCGAGGCCATGGTTAAGCAGGTTCCAGACCGCCAGCGGATCGTAGAGATTGGCAGGCTGGTCAGATGCCTTGTCGCGCATCAGGTTGATCTCGTACGTGAAGAGGTAGCCGATCGAGCTGGCCTGGTTACAGCTCCATCCGGTCTGCATAAAGACCTCAGGAAAATATTTGTTGCGGGTGTTGTCTTTGCGGTACGGAAGGGATTTGGTCTCGTATCCGGCAGGTAGTTCAATGCGGGGAAGAGCATCCAGAAATTCCCTGTCGGCAGTCAGCTGATCCGTGGTTTGCGCCGTGGCTGAAGTGGCCATAACGGCGAATAAAAGCATCGGGGCAAGAATTTTCATACAATCAATATCCTTAGTCGTGATCAATAATACCCATGTTTTTCATCAGAAAAGTCGCATTGAGCGAGCGGCTGATTCCGGGCCGCAAAAGATAGTCAAAATGGAGTTGATTCCCTTCGAGGGCCACCTCAAAGCAAACGGGGTACACCTGTGTGGGGTACTCCTCCGCCAGCCGACCCAGCTCCACATCGTGGGTGGCAACCATGCCGTAGGCCCCCATCCTGATCAGCTTTCGGATCAGCGCCTCTGAACCGGTGTGCTTATCCTTTGAATTGGTGCCCCTGAGCATTTCATCGACGATGACGAAGAGGGGATCGCCCCTTTCAAGCTCCCGGATGATGGCACTCAGTTTTTTGAGCTCGGCATAGAAGTATGATTCGTCGTCGCCCAGCGAATCGTGGGTTCTTACGCTGGTCATGATCTTCGCCGGCGTGAAGGCCATCGACGCCGAGCATACCGGGGCGCCCGTCATGGCAAGCACCAGGTTGACCCCGGCCGTTCTGAGCAGGGTTGATTTTCCGGCCATGTTGGCCCCGGTGATGAGGTAGATCTGACCCATTCCCTGTATGGATAAATCGTTGTCGACCCTGCGCCGGGGATCCATGAGGGGGTGTCCCGCTCCCTTCATATCCAGGATGTATGAGCCTGACCGTATCTCAGGGTAGGTGCAGTCGCTCCGGTTTGCCGAAAAATTGGCCAGGCTGCAGAGCACCTCAAAGCGACCGATGATGTTAAGCCACCCTTCAAATTCACTGCCGTGGCGACCTCTCCACTCCTCGAGCCTGAGCATGTAGCGAAGGTCCCACAGCACAAATGCATTGAGAATGAAGGCCATGATAAGGTTCATCCTCGCCTCGAGTCCCCAAACGATCCGTGCCAGTTGCCGGGTGATCCTGCTGGCAGGAACGCCGTCGCGGAACAGTCCCTGACGCAAACCCTTCAGGTAATCCGATTGCATCGGCTCCTGCTCGATCCACTCAAGCAACCCCTGGTATTTCCTGAAGAGCTTGAGCAACTCACTCACCCGGTTGTGCTCGGCGGTGATCACCCTCGATTCAAAAAGCACCAGTCCGAGTGGAATGAGATAGTAAAGAAAGAGGGCAAAGGGCAGAGGGGAGAAGGAGGAGAAAAGGATGAAGAGAAAGGGGAGGAGAAAGGATGTGATGGGAAGGATCCACAGGAGTATTCTCACCACCCGGTTGTGACGATAGCGGTCGGGTGCGGCCAGCCAGTTCCCGAGCAATCCGGCGTGCTTTTCGGTCTCATCCACCATTCGGGCCAGGGCCAGAAAGCGGTGCCGGCCGTCGGTGTTGGCAGCCATTTCGCGGATCGCCTCCTGCCTTCGCAGGATGACCCCGCCATCGGTTTCAGGATTGAGCAACTCCCCGGCCAGGTGGGTGTGTCCCTTTCCGGTTCCGGTGCGGCTGAGCATCCTGAAAAGACTGTGCTTGCCGAAAATATCCAGGTCCCATGCATAGGGGTGGTGGTAATCGATGAATTCGTTGCCTTCAGGAAAGGGGGTGAAATCAAAATCGAGCGACTGAATCTCTTCTCGCTGGATGCGGATCAGCTGACCCAGGTATTGAAGCTTTTGTGCGATGGTGACCGATTCTCTTACCAGCCAGAGAAAAACGACCAGCAGGAGCAGCGGGAGCAGGATGCCCAGCCAGGGATTGCTGCTGAAAAACCTGATTGCAAGGGTCACCAACAGGATAAAAACCACGGCCCTTGCCAGGGCCACACGGCGCGAGCGGCCTGAGGCCCGCTCCTTTTCGGCAACGAACCGGCCGAGCCGCTCCTGGTATTGCTCCCTGAGTGCCTCCCTAGTCATTCAGCAGTTGTTCGAGCAACCTCCGCACCTTCCAGGTGTTCCAGTTGTAGGCCCCCTTTTTCATCACCACCACCCTGCCCAGCCTGTCGATGATGTGGGTAGCGGGAATGCTGCCGGTGGCCAGCTCGGGCGGTGAGCGGTGTCCGGTCAGGTAAACCGGAAATGTATAGCCCTTTTTCGTCATATACTCCTGCACCACCTCCGGCTCTTCGGGGGTGACCATCACAAATTTCACCCTGTCGCCCATCCGCTCGTAGAGCCTTTGAAGCGAGGGCATCTCGGCCCTGCAGGGGGGGCACCAGGTGGCCCACTGATTCACCAGGATCACCTCGCCGTGCAGATCGGCCAGCGAGAGCTCTTCGCCCCCGGGAGTGATCAGAAACCATTCCAGCGGTTCACGGTCATGGATCCCATCAGGGGCATCCGAAACCCTGGCCAAAGGCATCACCCAGGCCCTCACGGTGGCCATACCCGAAAAAATCACGGTTCTGGTGGGAGGCAAGATCAGCATGATCAGAATAATCCAAAAAACAAGATCGCCGGCAATGACATACCATCGGCGGGCGAAAAAGCGGGAGAAGTAGTTGCGTATGCGGTTCATGTTCAAGTTGCGGGTTACAGGTTGCGGGTTACAGGTTATTCATCATTCTTCATTCTTCATTCTTCACTCCAGAATTGTCTCCAGACTCCGGTTGGTTGCCTTCTGCGAATGGTATTCGATCTTCACCTTTCCTTTGCCGGAGAGGATGAATTGGTATTCGGACTTGCTGAATCCGGGTACCGAAAGGAACTGTATCTCGGGTTTGTGCTGCTTGTAGGTAGCGAGGTGGCGATAGGGGTCGGTCAGCGCTCCGCCGGCGACCACCTTGATCCGCTCGCCGCTGATTTTCAGCCAGTCCTGCGGATGTATGCGGTTTCTGACC
Source organism: uncultured Porphyromonadaceae bacterium (assembly GCA_964351455.1). Classification (GTDB taxonomy): domain Bacteria; phylum Bacteroidota; class Bacteroidia; order Bacteroidales; family UBA12481; genus JAGHDB01. Next base: position 1,199 of record CAYGOU010000221.1, on the reverse strand, counting down.
GCCTGTTGCGTCATGGTGGCGACCGCCTTTTTGTTTTCGACCCGCACCTTCACCCTGTAAAGATCCTTCCCGATCTTCTCCTTTTCAATCACCGAGAGCTCTACTTCAGGAAGGTGCCAGGCCGAGTGAAATACCGCCATAGCGTTGCGGTGCACCATGTCCATCAGCATGAAGGGCTGCGGCAGCCTTGAGGTGAACTTGGTCCAGCCCCCGATCTCAATATCCCCGTAAACAGGGTGTTTGTATGGTTTCCAGTCGATGAACATCTCTCCGTTGGTCAGGTAATCGCTGAATTTCATCCGCTCGGTCGAGCGCTCGGTGGCGTCAGCGGGACGGGTGGTATCCGACCGGTAGGATTCGGTGTTCGACTGAAACAGCTCTCCCACCAGGGTAAAGGCCCCCACCACATTGTCGGTGAAATCACCAAAGTCGCCCCAGGTGGTGTAGAGATCCTTCCACGAAATCAGGTATCGGTAGCCCGGTACCATCTTTTCGGCGTGATAACCCAGGTATTCGTAAACTGCCAGATCCTTGCGGTCGTATTCGCGGGCCAGGCGGCTCGTGGGACCGCGGAGGAACATGCCTCCGGAGTTGTGGAATGCCCAGGCCATGATGATGTTGGGACGTGCCATGAGATATTCGGCAAGCACCTGAATGCCGGTGCCTTCATGCGGGTAGCTTCCGGCTCCGCGCTGGGAGTAATCGGGTTGCCAGTTGTATCCCCAGTTGCGGTTGGGATCAAGGTAGCCAATGTCATCCTCGTTGATGCGCCCGTCGCCGTCGTTGTCGATGCCCTCGGTACCCAGCATGATGTAAGATCCTTTTTCATCCGGATCCACCGGAATCAGTACCCTGGGGTCTTTGGGATCGGGCTTCATGTTGCCGAAGGGATCCCTCTTTCGCATCTGCGTGATGTGCCCGTCGCCATCCAGGTCCTCGGCAGGATCCTCATCGATCAGACCATCGCGGTCGTCATCCTTCGGAATCCGCAGGCCCCGGCCCGATCCCGAAGAGGCTGGACCCTTGAACCAGTGGTAGCGTCCGTCGACGTTGACGCTCGGAACACAGTACACCACTGACCGGTCGACCATTTCGGTCACCCGGGTGTTTTTGCCGTAGTTGGTGAGAATGTAGTTCAGAAAATAGAGGCACACCTCGCCCGCCTGCACCTCGTTGCCGTGGATGTTGCCATCGACATA
>CAYGOU010000220.1:0-5257 GCA_964351455.1 uncultured Porphyromonadaceae bacterium | reverse complement strand
GGTATCCTTCCCGGTCTTTATCTTGGATTGTTCTCTACATGTCTATGTTATTTTTTACAGACGCATGCTCAACAGCATGTACCGCCCGCTCAAGCCGGCATCGCATTGTCACTTGAGGGTGTTTTTGGGACATTGTTTTCAATCCTTCTTGGGCTTGAGCTCCTCAGGTTGAATGTTGCCATAGGCGGGATTACAATTACTGCTTCAGTAATCATTATGCAGCAAGGCGAGAAAAACCAATAGAATCTTTGGATGATTCTAGAATCTCATTTCTTTCGTTCCCGACTTCAATTGCTTTATAACTAAAATTCGGTAATCCAATATTATCATGCGATACATGAAACATAATCATTGGTGAATTAATATGCTCGATTATGATCTAGCATATTTCGTTAGTTCACTGGGAATGAGCCAGGAACATCACAAGCCAGGTATCCAATGAGCGATAACATTTTGGCGTAAATTAACTGAGAAAATTCAACAACTCCCCTCGTTCGCCTCCACGTAGGAGGCGATTTCATTTCAAAGGAGTACGCCCAGATGTGGTCCCAACTGGGAGCAGAGTTTCCGGAAACAAGCTTCCTTGCGTTCACGAAACGCTGGGACATTGTGGAAGGCATGGGCGATACTTACGATGCCATTGAGAGGATGAACGGGAGGTATGATGCCACCCTCTGGACGCTCCACAACCTTGGACTCAAGGTTGACATCAAGGACTGCAAACACTCCATCAAATACGGAACCCAGAAAATCGCCGCAGACAGGGAAACAAGAATCGACGCTTGAAGAAAGGAGAACCTGATATGCCTACCTATAAAGTGAGACCGATTCTGGTGCATAACGAGTTTGTTGTGGATGCGGATAACGCGGAGGAAGCGAAAGAGCGGGTGATCTGGGATGAGCTTCCTTACTTGGAGTGGGATTTTGAGGTCGAAGAAGTCGTGTGGGTCAAGCCATGATGATCATCATCGGAATCATCTGGATCATCCTGTTCATCGTGACAGGCGAGAAAGTTGCAAACCACATCCGTGCGAAAGCAGCAAGCGGAGTCTACGGGAGATACAGTTACAAGCCGTCTGAAATGGGACTGGGCGGGACCCCCTTTGAGGGGTCTGACAGATGAAGCAGCAATATGTCGATATCGTCAGAATGATCCTTCCATTGTTCAATGAGCGCACAGCCGCCTACAGGCGGGTGTACAGCGCCTGGAACAGCAATGACCTGTTTGTTGTCCTGTGCGGAGATACCTACTGGTTTGAACGGTGCGACTCTGACAGGGTGTACGAAGATGTCAAGGAAGCCATGGGGATTTTGGGGTTCTTCTACTTATATGACGCGGTGAGCGCATAATAAATCAAAAGGAGAGAAAGAAAATGACACAGGAACGCATGGACGCACTGGCCAAACTGGGCACCAAGATCGCAAAGGATTCGTTCGACGGGTTGGATGAGGAACTCTCGTTCACCGAGGCGGAGTACTCCCTTACCGCCGAATGCCTGTTTGCCCTCCCTCATTATATAGGAAGCGATTCCTGGAACGGCGAGGAGCTTCATTACCTTATGGAAGCGATCCGAGCCAAGAACTTCAAGCTGTGTTCCAAGGCTTACAGGGCTTACAGGGGGTCGGTGAGGTGAAAAATAAAGCAGGATGTCAAATCCGGTTGTAAATCTTCCTTGTTTAAAAGTTTCCGATAATTTTTGAGAAAATGTGACTATAGATAAGTGGAGGGTGTGACGATAAGGGCCTGTTGGTTGACCGGCCGAAGGGACGGTTAACCACTGGCCCGGGGCTTAAAAAAAGCAAACTGGCCGGTAGCACAAGCGCCGCTGTCGCCGTCAAGGCAGAAGCGGAAGCGCATGTGCGGTGTGTGAACGGTGAAGTAGCAAATATCACGTGCTGATTGTTCCGCTCCGTAAAGTAATTCATCTTTAATTGATTTTAAGGAACGGAGGGACGTGCGACGGAAAGGAACGCACAGGCTTGAAAAATCACACGGCTAAAACTATCCAGGTATTACGAAAAAGACCTTCCAAAATGGAAGGTCTTTTTCATAAGGAAAAATCAAAAAAATTAAGGAGAACGGGCATGGGTGACGAAGCAGAATATCTGGATGACGCTGGTGAGTATTATGCGTATCGGGATTTCCTGGAACGGGAGCGGTTAGCAGGTGCGGGGAACAACAACCCGAAAATGGGGAGCCGAAAGAACAAGCCTTTCGCAATCAGTTGCCGGAACTGTGGCAGCAATCTTGTGGAAATAAGAGCGTTTGACCTGCACTCCATGGCAATCACCTGCAAAAGATGCGGGATATCCCACACCTGCGGCTGTTACAACACCGGGGATTAAGAAAACCCAATTGAGGAGAACCATGGATAAAGATTGTATCTACTGCGGATGCGGGAAAGCGACTTCTTCCCTGACGGCGGAGACCTGAAGGTCGTTGGGAATGAACTGATCCTGAGAAACGGATGGAACGAGGAAACGAGTTGCTTCATTACATTCTGCCCGATATGCGGGGAAAAACTTCCGTCTGTCAGCAGGATGTGATGACATAACAAGGACAAACAATCATTAAAGGAGAGGGAACATGGAAAAAGAATACTTTCAATGGGTGGTCACCATTAAGGACATAGACGCCCGGAGGATCCAGTGCGAGTGGGACGAAGCCGTGGAGCGTGGGAAAAACGCGGTACAGGCTGTGTGCACCTACATGGACATGAAGTGGAACCACGGGTCTTATCCCTTCAAGCCGCTCACGGAAAAAGAAATGCGGTATGACTGTGGATATTTGCCGGAAATATACTTTGGCCGGTATGGCAAGTATGAAAACTTCGCCCTGGCCAAAGACCGGAACGGGAGAGAGTGGAAATTCTACACCATCATTTCAGAGGATGAATACTACAAGCGGACTGGCTTTACGAAGATGATCTGACGGAGGGGCAATGGAATATTATCAGATCAAGAACAAAATGGCTGAGACGATAGACATTCTTGTGAACATCCTGAAATACGGGCGTTGGCTTAAAAAGGTTCACGTCCCGTCATGTTTCGGTTTTGTACCGGACGGTTGGCTGACTGACGAGGAAATGAAAACAATCAGAGCCACCATTCAAATTTTGAGAAGTCAGATGAAAAGGGAGGATCGGGCATGACAAGAGAAGAAAAAGGAGCTCCCTATGTATCCAGGAATTAAGGTGATCAGCACAATCGTTGAACTGCGTAATGACTACGGGGATGTCATAACCTTTGAAATACGCAATGACGAAGACCTTTATAAGCCACCGGAGAGTGATCCTATTTATAAGGAGGACGAATCATGACAAGAGAAGAAATGGCGGATCAGCTGCTCGGCATCATCGCGGAAAAACGGGGCATCCTGCGGGAATGGGACGATGGCGGTGATGAACGGCTGATGCACTCAAAGCACCGGATTGAGCGGGAGGTGGAAGCACTGGAGGTCGCCCTCCCTCTCCTGTTCCTCCATGCGCTCAACGATGACGGCCTTCCCAACTGCGGATGCGGAAGACCCCTTGTGCTCAGAGGCAATGATGAAACCCAGTTTTGGGTCGAGTGTTCGGATACCTACGGATGTCCTCATTACATTGGTCAGGCCTATGACGGGTGCGGATTGTACTTCACACCCGAGGAAGCCATCGCAGCCGCGAAGAAGGCCATGGGAATCAGGGATTGACCGGATTACAGGATATGAATGGAATAAATAGAAGATATCCTCTCTGTGAAGAATGTGCGATCAAGAAGGAAGAGATATGACGCGGGAAGAAGCAATTATGACCCTGCGGCTGATGATGGCCGAGGTAGAGTGGGAGTACCCGCTGGACTATTCAGTTGCGATTGAAAAGGCGATTGAGGCACTGTCCGGGACGAACCGCCTTGAACAATAAAGAAAGGAAACAAAATGCGATGATCGACATATTGGAGTTGCATAAGGAACTTGGAGAAATGAAGTTCTATGACTCTATAAGTCACGCCCACGAATCTACTAAAAAGTCCTTCAGATATTGGATGGACAGGGCAAAAATGCTGGAAACCAATGAAGAGATAAGCAGTGAGATGCGGGAGAGGGATATTCAGGAGTGCATGGAAAAGGCAAATCAGTATGCTGGCAGAATGTGGGGGATTGAGGAAGCATTGCTGATACTTGGGCTTGGCTTAAGGAACTTTGATGGTGAATACCACTATGTGTTTGCAATTCCGCAAGTACGTCCCAAGGGAATGACCTACTGACAAAAAAAATGGAAGGAGAAAACAAAATGTTAATGAGGTCGAAAATCATCCCCACTGTTGATGGAAGGAATCTGGATGAAATCAAACTGGGAAACCGCACCGGAGAATGTACGCGTATTTTGTTCGACGACCCTTCAACCGGAGACCGCCATGCTTTTTTTGTGGACGATGCGGGTGAAAACCTGGTTCATTTCAGTATAAGCAACACGAACATTTTCAAACAAAGCACCCCCGGCGTGTATCCGCTCAATTACGACTGTTCCTATGTCCAGATGACAACTGTTGATGACGCGATTGCCCAAATTGTACCAGAACTCAAAGACCAAATCTGGTATTTTGAGTTCGACATCAACGACTGAGTAAAGTCTCATAATTGTTTTCTGACCCTAATGGCACGGGTCTTTTTTATGATACAGCAACAGAAGGAGGAATTTATGTTCGAGGTGCTCAAAGGGAAAAACGGCAGGGGTGACCGTTACTTCAATCTCAATTCGATTCAAAGTTTCTATACATACTTCTCGAGAGACGGTATCCGTAGCCTGACCATCATTATGCTCAATCGGTCGGATATCGTCCTTTCCGACACCTACTATGAGATCGATGATTTTATCGACCGGGTGAAGCGGAAGGAGGCGATGCCGGTATGAATGGATGAAGGACAGGGGAGTGAACGATTCGTTCACCCTTTTTTACGGCAATGTTCAGACCAATAATCACAAATAGAGAGAGGAGGTGATGCCGGTATGAGGAAATAGTCTGTCTCGGGAACGGTCGCTGCTATAAACAATAAAAAGGAGAAAAAGGAAATGACAGGTAATTCGAAACTGAAATCTTTGGACGGGATGTTTTCTTCCACAAGGGTCACCACCGCACCGGAAAAGAAGGCCAGGGTGAACAAAGAGCCATACTATGTGGTGGGACAATGGCCTTCCCCTACAACAAAAAAAGCAGAAAAAGAGGAGAAGGTTATGAAGGCAGACATTATTCCCATGGTGATCGACGCGGGGGATTC
>CAYGOU010000219.1:0-5342 GCA_964351455.1 uncultured Porphyromonadaceae bacterium | reverse complement strand
GCTGCATCTCAATGCGGTAATTCCGATCCGTTACAAAAAACGAGCGGTTCCGGAGCAGATCACTTCGAACATCATCAATTTTGTAACCCTTTACATGCTGGTATTCATCGTGGGAGTTCTGGTCATGTCGGTACTGGGACTGGATTTATCTTCAGCCATGGGGTCGGTCGCAGCAAGCCTGGGCAATATTGGTCCGGGAATAGGATCTGTAGGTCCCGCATTCACCTACGCCCATCTGCCGGATTTTGGAAAGTGGTTTCTCAGCTTTTTAATGATGATGGGCAGGTTGGAGCTTTTTACGGTGCTGATTCTGTTCTCACCCCTTTTCTGGCGCAAGTAGATTTACCACTCCAGAATGCCCAATCCCTGACGCACCACCAGGATATCAGGTCCTGTGCAATCCACCACCGTTGAAGGAATGTTGTTCCCAAATCCGCCATCGATGATCAGGTCGACGTGATGCTTCATCTCTTCATAGATAAGCTCAGGATCGGTGGTGTAGTCAAGTACCTCATCCTCGCTGTGAACTGAAGTGGTGAGTATTGGATTACCAAGTACCCTGACAAGTTCGCGGATGATTGAGTGGTTGGGGATCCTTATTCCAACAGTTTTTTTCTTGCTTTGGAGGATTTTGGGGACGTGGTTGTTGGCTTCAAGGATAAAGGTGAAAGGTCCTGGAAGATTTCGTTTCATCAGCTTAAAGACCTGGTTATCGATCGGTTTTGTATAGTCGGCCAGGTGGCTGAGGTCATAAACAATGAATGAAAAGCGGGTCTTTTCAGCATTGATCCCCTTGATTCTGGCAATCCGTTCAACTGCCCGGGGTTTGGTGATATCGCAGCCTAATCCGTAAACGGTGTCGGTTGGGTATATTATTACGCCTCCCTGCTTCAGGATTTCAACGGCTTGTTGAATCTCTCTGGGATTTGGGTTTTCTGGATATATTTTGCGAATAATGGTCATCAACCATTGAGTTTCCTATGATCGGCCAGAAATTTCTCAAGTCCGCTGTGGGTCAGCGGATGGTCAAAGAGCTGGAGAATCGGTTGCAGGGGGCAGGTTACCACATCGGCACCGGCTTCAGCGCACTGGATGATGTGGAGCGTATGCCGGACTGAGGCAGCCAGCACCTGGGTGTCGAACCCGTAGTATTGATAGGTTTGTACGATCCTGGCGATCAGGTCAATTCCATCGGCACCGATGTCATCGAGTCGCCCGATAAAGGGAGAAACATAAGTTGCTCCTGCTTTAGCGGCCAGGATTGCTTGTCCTAGTGAGAAAACCAGGGTGCAGTTTGTTTTGATTTCTTTTTCCGACAGTTGTCGGATCGCCTTTATTCCATCGCGGATCATGGGGATCTTCACCACGATCCTGGGGTGAAGGGCCGCCAGTTCAAGTCCCTCTTGCACCATTTCTTCAAAGCTGGTTGAAATGACTTCTGCACTAACATCCCCTTCAACAATCTGACATATTTTGATGTAATGCTCCAAAATGCTGTCCCGGCCCTTGATTCCTTCCCGGGCCATGAGGGAGGGGTTGGTTGTCACTCCATCCAGAATACCCAGTTCCTGGGCTTCGCGAATCTGTTCGAGGTTTGCGGTATCGAGAAAGAATTTCATGTAGTGTAGGTTTTGTGGTAGTGGCTCACTCGATCATCTTCTCTATACCGACGTAGTAAAGGTCGTATCCTCCTGATCCGCCCGGACGGTTTGAAGAGAAGATCAACAATTCATTGGTGAAATATGGGGCATAAAAGACAACGGGTCTGAATTCGTCGTATTCAGAATTGATCTTCGGTCCAAAGTTCACAGGAGTCTGCCATTCGTTTCCATCATGCTTTGAGTAATAAAGGTCGTAGCCACCAAAGCCGCCTTCTCTTTTGGAGGCAAATACCAAAAGATTGCCATTGATGTATGGGCACAGGTCTTCGGCGGGGGAATTAAGTATATCGACCTTCTCTACCGGATAGGCGGTATCCGAGCGTGCCCAGGAGTAGAAGTCGTAAGGTTTTGGAGGAATTGCCCGGTAAATATCGAGATTTCCATCGCGTTCAGAGCTGAGCAGCAGTTGGTCGTGCTGGACCGAAAGGGTTGCATAAGCATCATACCTGGGAGAGTTGATTGAAATCATCCTGAAAGGGTCGGGGTCAACCGGACCAATTCCGCTGAAGGAATAGGGTGTGAAATAGGAGACATAAATCTCCATGTTTCCGGTGCGGTTGCTTGAAAAGAAGAAGAAGTACTCATCCCCTCCGAGGTGGGAGGTGTAGGGGCCGAACTCATCCTTGTTGCTGTTTGAAAGGTTGGTAAGATGATAGAAGGGATAGGTCTGGTATCTTTCAGCCCCGAGGTAGAGGGTTCCGTCGGTTTGGTTGAATCTTACATAAAGCTGATATTCAATGAGATTAAAGTTATCCCCGTCTGAATCCCTATTGGATGAAAAGACCAGGGGCATGCTGAAACTGATCGAAGGCGGTCCCGCTGAATTATAATCGTCAAAGCGGGTGTTCACAGCAGTGAAATTGGTTACGGAATCGGGGAATGCACCTTCATTGAAATTTATCGGCCATTCTTCCATGGGGTTGCAGGCTGAAAGCACCATGGCGCTGATTACGACCAACATCAGCTTTTGGGTAAGGTTTTTCATGGCTTGACGGTATGTTATCAAAAAGGGTAAGCTACTTGCATCGCACCGCTACAACCACATACCCTTGCTGCCTTCCGGTCCTGGGGGAGTTCTGAGGGAGCTGGTCGTACAAGACTTACCCGCCGCAAAGATAGGAAATGTTTTTTGAGTTGAGTCAAATTGGGGTATCTTTGGGGTTCTTTACCAGCATTGTGAATACATGGATGAGCGAGGACCGGGCCGGTTAAAGCCGGCGATGACCTACGGACTTACAATAGCCGCGGTGTTGATCGGGCTGAATCTCGTGGCCTGGCTTTTCAAGCTTGATGGGAGTCTGTGGTTTCAATATCTGAACTGGGCCGTTCTGGTTGGAGTGCTGTATTGGGCTCTTAAGTCCTATCGGGATCAGCATTTAGGAGGATTCATTACCTATGGGCGCGCTGTCAGATCAGGTCTTCTCTTCTTTTTTTTCGCCTCTTTGTTATATGGGTTTTATACAGTTCTGTATTTTGCCTATCTCGATCCGGAGGCCATTGACCGGGGACTTGACGCGGTTGAGGAGTTGTATTATGCAAGAGGCATCTCTGAGGAGCAGATTGACCGGATGATGCAGATGGCCACCCGCATGAGGTCGCCGGGAATGCAGGTTATTTCGGTGGTTTTCGGAACCACCATGCTGGGATTGATTCTTTCTCTTCTCATTTCCGTTTTGGTGCGGCGTAAAGGGGATCCTTTTGCTGAGGCCATGCGGAATGTTCCACCCGACACCCAAGCATGACAAGATGGATCTGTCAATAGTTATACCACTTTTCAACGAGGCTGATTCTTTGCCTGATCTGGTTTCCTGGATAGGGAGGGTGGTCAGGCCGATGAACCTGCGATACGAAATTATCCTGGTTGACGATGGCAGTCGCGATGATTCGTGGCGCATGATACGAACCCTTTCAGAGGAACACACCGAGCTAAAGGGAATCCGTTTCAGGCGGAACTATGGCAAGGCTGCCGCGCTGCACTGCGGTTTTGCACGGTCAACCGGCTCCGTGGTCATTACCATGGATGCTGACCTTCAGGACAGTCCCGATGAAATTCCCGGTCTCTACAGCATGATTGCAAAAGAGGGATACGATTTGGTTTCGGGCTGGAAAAAAAAGCGTAAGGATCCGCTTTCAAAACGCCTGCCAAGCAAGTTTTTCAATTGGGTGGCCAGAAAGAACAGCGGAATCCGGATTCATGATTTCAACTGCGGGCTAAAGGCTTACCGGCAGGAGGTGGTGCACAGCATCGAGGTGTTTGGAGACATGCACCGTTACACACCGATCCTGGCCAAAAGAGCGGGGTTCGGAAACATCGGAGAGAAGGTGGTACATCATCACAAGCGCAAATACGGCAAAACGAAATATGGCTGGGAGCGTCTTTTTACCGGTGCCCTCGACCTGCTTACGGTCAGTTTCATCAGCAGATTTTCAAAAAAGCCGATGCATTTCTTCGGTTCTCTTGGGATTTTCATGATGCTGATCGGGGCCGCTGTAACTGGTTGGATCATCGGGGTAAAGATCCATGCCATACATCATCACCTGCAGCCCAGAGAGGTGACCGACCAGCCGCTGTTTTACCTGGCCCTGTTGTCGGTAATCATCGGAGTGCAGTTCTTTCTGACCGGGTTTTTGGCCGAGCTGGTTTCACGGTCCTCACAGGATCGAAACAACTACCTGATTGCTGAGGAGTTATGAGGCGTTTTGTGAGGTGGCTCATGCGCAATGTTCCAAGACCCTTGCTGATCAGGATGAGCCTGATCTTTGGGTGGGTTTTGCGGCCCTTCTATTTTGGCAATCGGGTCAGCTGTCCGGTTTGCGGTCATTCGTTCAGAAAGTTCATGCCATACGGGGTTAGCAGCAGGTTGAATGTACTCTGCCCATCTTGTTTCAGTCTTGAGCGCCACCGTCTGCTCTGGTTATGGTGGAGGCGCGAAACTGATTTTTTTACCACGCCGTACCGTATCCTGCATGTAGCGCCCGAACAGTGTTTTGTAAGCCGTTTCAGGCGCATCAAGGACTGGGATTATACCACGGCCGATCTCGAATCCCCGATGGCCGACATCCATTTTGATCTTCATGAAATTCCGCTGGCTGACGGATCATTTGACTGGGTGATATGCAATCATGTACTTGAGCATGTCGCGGATGACCGAAGGGTCATGTCAGAAATCCTGAGGATTCTTGACCAGGGGGGCCGGGCGATTTTACAGGTCCCTTTAGACCCCGATCTGGCAGAAACCCACGAAGATCCGTTAATTGTTGATCCGGCTGAGCGCGAGAGGCAGTTTGGCCAGCGCGACCATGTCAGGAGATATGGACGGGATTTTCCGGATCGGCTCAGGGAGGCTGGGTTTGATGTTCAGGAGATAGATCTGCTGAGCAGGATGCTTCCGGATGAGCGCTCACGTTACCGTCTGCCCGAGCGGGAGATCATCTATCTTGCCGTGAAAACATGAGTGCTGTCTTTTACTCTTTCATAGTGCCGGTATTTAACCGTCCCGATGAACTCGCAGAATTGCTCGGGAGTCTCGCCCAACTGAATCCGGAGCGGTTTGAGGTGGTGGTGGTTGAAGATGGCTCTGATATTTTATCAGACGAGGTCGTCTCCGCTTTTCGTGGCCGCCTGTCAATACAATACCATCAGGGCGAACGGATGGGTCCGGCCAGGGCCAGAAACAAGGG
>CAYGOU010000218.1:0-5348 GCA_964351455.1 uncultured Porphyromonadaceae bacterium | reverse complement strand
CTCCCGACCCGGGTATACCATCCGGCCAGAATCTGCAAAAGTCCAAAAACAGTCAGTCCGAACCCCAGGATATAAAGCTCCTTTTCGAGTTTAAACAATAAAACGATTGCAGCCAGAATGGCTCCTGCCACGAGCCATGCCATTCCGTGTAGGTTGAACTTGCCAGCCGGAACAGAATCAGACGCCAGCGAAGGTTTGGAATCCGGTGTATCTGTTTTGCCAAAGGAGGCTAGCTCCTCAGGGGAGTATTCATGGGATCGGATGACGGTCCAGAGTATGGTAACAATAAAGAAAAATGCCCCGACATAGAAGGCCCATTTAACTGATGGGGGAATCACTCCTTCGGGAGCGGTATTGGCAATGCCGAACCAATTGGTGAAAATGTACGGAAGAAGCGAGGCCACGACGGCTCCTATTCCGATGAAGAAACTTTGCATGGCGAAGCCAAGGGTACGCTGTTCGGACGGCACATTATCACCAACAAAGGCCCTGAAAGGCTCCATTGATACATTGATGGATGCATCCATGATCCATAGCATTCCTGCTGCAACCCACAGTGCAGGTGAATTGGGCATGATCAGGAGTGCGATGGATGCCATAATGGCGCCGGCGAGGAAATAGGGTCTTCGCCGGCCCAGTCTGGTCCATGTTTTGTCGCTGTAATGGCCGATGATCGGTTGAACGATCAATCCGGTTACCGGAGCTGCAATCCAAAGAATGGGGATGTTTTCGATTTTTGCTCCGAGGGTTTCAAAGATTCTGCTGACATTAGCATTCTGCAAAGCAAAACCCATCTGGATTCCCAAAAAGCCGAAGCTCATGTTCCAGATTTGCCAGAAACTTAATTTTGGCTGCCGGCTCATGCTATTCGTTTTGTTGCAAGTTGGGGTTTACATCCAGTTCACGCTGCGGGATTTTATACAACAACTTGATATCGTTCCAGGGCAAACCGGCAACGTCTCTTTTGAGGCGTTTCATGTTGTGAAAGTGATCTCCTTCAAAAGCGAGTTCTTTGATCCGCTGCAAATAGATGGCACTAAGGGTTGCTCTCCTGGCGTCAGGCAGTTCAGCACGTTTGCGAATAAAATTCAGGTCATGAAGTGCCTGTTCATCATCGGGGTCGGTCAGCATCACCCTGCTTTCGGCTCTTGTCAGATACATTTCGGAGAGTCTGATAAGCGGAACATGCATATAGCGGTCATCGAACTTCTTGGTAAAAAACTTGCCGTCGATGTTTTCATACAATTGCAAAACCCGGTTGTCACCTGCACTTTTTTCTGATGCCAAAATCTGGATATAGTCATTGGAGGGAGAAAACTTTCCGGAGGACTTATACCTGTAGTATCCGTTTAAGGTACCGCAGGAGGCATCGGTTTCTGTGCTCATGATGCCGAAAATCATCTCCTTCGACTTGATGGTTGTGTAGTTGGTAATGATCAGGGGCTCAAGTTCAAATGCGGTGTTTCCTATAACTTCAGTACACAGATCTGCTGATTGAGCATAGTCGCCATTATAAAAATGGACCCGGGCCAGCAGGGCCTTGGCTGCCCATGAAGTGGCACGGTCTTTATTTGATGCTGGCAGTAATAGAGCGGCCCTCTCCAGGTCGGAGATGATATTCTGATAGCAGGTTTCAATGTTATCACGAGCAGGTTTGTAGTCGATTCCTGAGGGTTCCAGCATGTATGGAATACCTAAACCGGTCTGAGGATTACCAATGTACCTCAAAAGGTCAAAGTGCAGCAATGCTCTGATAAAGAGTGCTTCTCCTTCTAACCTGTTTTTATTTGCGGCAATTTCACTGTCTGTGACATTGGGAATTTCCTGGATTACGTTATTGACCAGGTTGATGGTAAAATAGGCATTTGACCAGAAGCTGGTAGTGATCCGGTTATCGGCTGACATGGTCTTATTGAGCATCTGAAGCTCTTCGTAGACGGTGTTCTGCTCACCTGAGATTTTGACATTGTCTGCGATCATATCACCGGATACCCAAATCCTTCCTCCATAAAGGTCTCCACCCTGAAGGCGATCGTAGGCACCGATAATGGCTGCCTGAAGGCCGAAGGTGGTCGTAAGTGCTGTTTTGTCTGAAAGGTCCATTTTGGGCTCCATATCGAGTATTTTCTCGCAGGATGCGAAGAGGGTGAAAAGGACCAGCAGGAAGCTTGTATATTTTATGGTTTTCATGTTGCTTTCGTTATGTTGGTTAGATAGTAATGCTTAATCCAATCATCGCTGTTTTGATCTGTGGCGGACTCAGGTAGGTGACCCCCTGGGTGGTGTTTCCGGATGCATCACGGTTAACCTCCGGATCCCATCCTGTGAAATTGGTAAGGGTCCAGAGATTCTGGCCTTTGAAGTATAGTCTGACCTGTCTTACGTTCATGCGCTTGAGGATGTTTTCGGGCAGGTTGTATCCGAAGGTCACATCTTTCAGCCTCAGGAAGGAGGCATCCTCCAGATAGCGCGTGGTATTGTAATTGCGGTTATCCGGCTGCCAGGTAAGTCGCTGCACATTGGTGTCGGTATTTTCAGGAGTCCAGGCATTCAGCACCTTTGTGGTCTGATTCCAGTTGCCGTCAAATCCGCCTTCCATAAACTTGGCATCGTCACGATAGACTTCCTGTCCGTATGCCCAGGTAAACATCACATTCAGGTCAAAGTTTTTCCATGACAGGATGTTGTTCATTCCTCCAAAGAAGTCCGGGTAGGGATTCCCGGTTACAACGGCATCTCTGGCGAAGTTGTACTCAGGGGTTGCTTCACCGGTCTCTTGATTGATGAAGAGTTCATTCCCGGTTACTGGGTCGATCCCGGCCCATTCGACAAGTCTCCAGGCTCCAATTGGGTAACCCTCCTGAGCAAAGTTGTTACCGTAGTTCTCCCCGGCGATGATCTGGCCTTGAATATCAAGAATCTCATTATAATTCCGTGCGAGATTGAGTTCGGTTTTCCACTTGAGGGTACCGGTCAGGTTGTTGGAGGTGACGAATACCTCGATGCCACGGTTCATCATAGAACCAACATTTCGAGTTACCGAAGAGGATCCGCTGGTTTCGGGAATATTAACATTCAGCAGCATGTCTTTGGTAAGTTTGTTGTAGAAGTCGAATCCGCCACTCAGGCGACCATAAAGAATACCCCAGTCGAGTCCTATGTTGAACTGCGTAACTTTTTCCCAGCCGAGGCTGGGGTTTGCTATGTTGCCGGTTCCAATGCCCGATTCACCATTATACTGGGTCGCGTAATAGGATCCGAAGTATCTGTAGTTTCCGATGGAGGCGTTTCCGGTCATTCCATAAGAGCCTCTCAGTTTAAGAAACGAGAGCAGGGTAAGGTCTTTCATAAAATCCTCGTCGGAAATGATCCATCCCATAGATGCAGCCGGGAACCAACCAAAGCGGTTGTCCTGCCCGAATCTTGATGAGCCGTCCCGTCTGATGCTCAATGAAAGTAGATACTTGTCTTTGAAAGCATAGTTGGCCCTGCTGAAGTAAGAGAGAAATGAGTATCCCCCTTCATAGGCATATCCACCTTTTTTTGTGCCGCTGCCAGGGTTTCTCAGTGAAGGGTTGGCGAGTTGTTCTGCCCAGAACTCTGCATCGTGCTGATAGCTCTTCTCGGCCGACATACCCAGCATGGCATTTATCTCATGATCATCACCGATGGATTTATCAAAGCTGAAATAATTATTTGCATACCAATTGTTAACATTAACCCTTCTGTCCATGGCCCAGTCATTCTCCTGAGTCAGTTTCCCAATCCAGCGATATTCACGTTGAAACATGTTGGTGAGGGAGTACTCTGATCGAAACTTCAGCCAGGGAGCAAACTTGTATTCACCAAAAATGTTGGCCATCACCGAGGTGGCATCCTGAACATGCTCGGTGTTGTTCTCAAATGCCACAGGATTTGTCCCGCTCCTGGGTGCAAAGTAAATGCCTTCGCTGTCAAGAACCGGCATGATGGGCAAACTGCGCGATTGGGCTGTCCCCAGTCCCCCTGCCCAGGAGGTTTGTACACGATTGTTCTTAATGTTGGTCCAGATCATTTTGGCTCCCGCTGTAAAGCGGTTGGTGGCCTTGTGTACCAGATCAATGTGTCCGGAAGCTCTGGTGAATGCGTTGTTAATGAGGATTCCCTTGTCATCGCGATAGGTCAGTCCTACATAGTAGGTCGTTTTCGGGTTTCCTCCCCGCATATTGACATTGGCTTCCTGAACCAGTCCCGGACGCAGCATCTGGTCAAGCCAATCGGTATTCGTGGTGTCGGCAATATCCCGGGAAATACCAAATGGCAAAGCATCGTAAAAAGCCTGATAATTGTTCAGGGTATCCTTTCCGGGTGTATTAGCCCAGGCCATTTTGGCCATTCTCAGGTACTCAGGACCTGACAACAGGTCGAGTCTATTGGTGACATCGGTAACCCCTGCGTAATAGGATGCATTGATTTCGGATTTACCATCCACACCGCTCTTGGTGGTAATCAACACGACCCCGTTGGCTGATCTCGATCCGTAAATGGCTGCTGCAGAAGCATCCTTAAGGATTTCAATGGATTCGATATCTGCCGGGTTGATCAGCGATAGTGAGTTGGTGCCATCGGCAAACCCACCCGACCCGAAATCACCGGCAATCATGGGTACTCCGTCGATGACATACAAGGGTTGACTGCTCGCCGATAGTGAGGAGGTTCCCCGGATTCTTATGGTGACCGGAGATCCGGCCAGACCATTGTCAGAGGTAACCTGTACACCGGATGACCGGCCCTGCAGAGCGGCTTCAAATGATGGAACCGATACATTGGCAATTTCTTGCGCCTTTACACTGGATATTGAACTGGTAATGTTTCTTTTACGGTTTGATCCGAATCCCACTACAACCAGTTCTTCCATATTCATTACATCGGTCTCCAACACAAAGTCAATGGCCAGGTTGGAATTTTCCTGCACAGTTATGCTCTTTGCGGAGGGAACCATACCAACCGAGGAGGCGCGGATCGTGTAGCTTCCAGCCGGAACCTTAGCGATCTGAAATTTCCCGTCAACGTCAGTTGCAACACCAATGGTAGTGCCAAGCAAAACGACGGAGGCACTGATAACAGGATTTTTCTGATTGTCGGTGACAATTCCTGAAATCGTTCCGTTCTGGGCAAAACCACCGCTGTCGACCTGGCTCACGGCGGTCAGCCTCAAGCTTTTTGGCGTCAATGAGTTTGCGGCTCGTCTGCCGTATTTCGTGCTGGCGGTGCTGATTGCCTGGCTGGTCTGGGACTGGGCTCGCCGCTGGTCAAGGCGCGAGGCTTTGCTGGTGATTGCAGTGATGAGCGGCACCATGCTGTATTTC
>CAYGOU010000217.1:0-5380 GCA_964351455.1 uncultured Porphyromonadaceae bacterium | reverse complement strand
GCCATAACGTTTAACCAAAACAGAATTATTAATTAAAAGTTTCTCCAATGAAAAGCAATGCATTTAAACTATTGAGTAACCTGGGTATGGTTTTGATTACCCTATCTCTTCTGGCAACCGCATCCTGTAAAAAAGAGGATCCGGCTCCCGAGGATCCCATCGCCAGCTTTCAGTTCGTCATCAGTGAGACCAACTTTTTACAGGTTGTGTTTACCAATTACTCACAGAATGCCGTCTCTTACCAGTGGAGTTTTGGGGATGGAGAGACCGCCACAGAGCAGAACCCAACTCATACCTATGCCGCCACTGGTACTTATGAAGTGGTATTGACTGCAACCAACAGTGCGGGAGTGAATGCCACATTCACTGCCAGTATTGAAATTACCGATCCGAATGCGGCACTGGCACTGTTGGCAGGAACCGAGTCAAAATCCTGGAGGTTGTTACGTGAAGGAGTCAGTCTGGGAGTGGGTCCGAATGCAGATAATGCACGGATATGGTGGTCGCTTGAAAATGATGGTACAAGGCCTTGTGTATATTATCACACCTTTACTTTCAACCGGGACGGCTCATTCGTTTTTGATGACATGGATATTTTCTGGGGAGAGGTTGCGATTTTTGAAGGAACCCCAAACAATGAGAAGTGTTTCGAGGCCATCCCTGCCAATATGATCAATAAAGATGGTGTTGATGTTAGTGCCTGGTTAGGTGGAACGCATGCCTTTACCTATGATCCGGCAGTGAATGAGATCACCCTGAACGGCAACGGAGCGTGGATGGGAATGCCTCAGCTGGGAACGGTTGAAGCTTCAATTACCCCGGTGGCTTCCAAAACTTTCAAAGCGGTTATAGAGCAGTTTGAGGGATATGATCTTATGACCATTTCTTTTGCTTATGCCGACCTTTACTGGGATTTCACCTACGCCAGCTACAGCGATCCAAGCCTGGAGCCTGATGTGGTTACCGGTGGCGGTGGTTATGGTGAAGATCTTGAAGATTTTGCACCAACCAGCATGTTCAACACATTTGCCTCAACCAATGAAGCCGATGTGAAATACCTGATTCCCACTGAATCGGCAGTTACCATTACCATTGGAGTGGATAATCCCGCCGACGCGGGAGCTGCGAAGGTTGGAAGATATGTCAGAGGTGTCGATATGTATGCAGACTTGAAGTTCCAGATGGACTTTGATATTCAGTTTGACAATTTCACCTCATTTTCAATAGACATCTACATTCCGAGTTCAAATACCTTCACTGAAGGAGGACTCAAAAAAGCTATACAACTTTGGATTGCTGATGCCAGTCAAACCCGTGAGTTCTGGGGCAGCTGGGTTCAGTATGATGTAGACCCGGCAACAATCGTGCTGGATGAATGGAAAACCTACACCTTTGAATTGGAATCGCCTACTACAGGCGTTGGCACACCGAAAACAAGAACCGATCTCGACCTGGTTGGTCTTGTGATAGGAGGTTCGGGCCATGCGGTCGATGGAACCTTCTTTGTAAGGAATTTCATTTTTAATTAGCACGAATACTTGCTGTGATCAGTGTCGGAGATGCTGATCACAGCTTTTTTAATTCATGAAACAACCGTTTCCCATTCAGATGTTGGTCTTGTACCTCATGTTTGGAGTGTTGCACTCCTGTGGGTCGACGGATCAGGATATCCATCAAGATCCTGCAAATCTGTCGGTAGAAATCATTATCTCAAACGACCGATCGGGGATCGTTGATATCCTGGCCAGCGCTGATTATTGCGTTGAGTTCCAATTGTTCATCGATGGCGAAGATCTCGCTGCTGACACCAATCAGACAGGCATATTCAGGCACACTTTTATCCGCTCGGGGAATCATCTGATTGAAGTCAGGGCATACGGACTTTCGGGCCGGTACCTGAAGGAAACAAGGTCCTTCCAGGTGATGGCAGGCGATATCATCACTCCGGATGATGGGTATAAAACCCCGCTTGAGTATCCGGGTTATGATCTGGTCTGGAATGATGAATTCGAGGGAGCTTCGGTCAATGAGCAAAACTGGTCATTTGAAACCGGTAATGGTTGTCCTCAACTCTGTGGATGGGGCAACAATGAATTGCAGTATTACAGAAGAGAAAACGCCCGCGTGGGTGAAGGGGTGTTGACCATTGAGGCCAGAAAGGAGAGCATCCAGGGATTCAGCTATTCATCGGCCCGGATGATTACCCGAAACCTGAGGTCATTCAAGTATGGTAGAATCGATATCAGGGCGCTTCTCCCAACGGGACAGGGTATATGGCCCGCTCTCTGGATGCTCGGAAACAATATCTCATCGGTGGGGTGGCCCGCATGCGGGGAGATCGATATCATGGAGATGATTGGTGGTAGTGGCAGAGAAAACAGTGTTCACGGAACGATACACTGGGATTATCAGGGTACTCACGCCCAGTATGGTGGTTCAAGAACCTTGTCAACTGGAACCTATGCGGATGAATATCATGTTTTTTCAATTATTTGGGACACATCATCGATTCGCTGGTATGTTAATGACCAGCACTTTGTAACGGCAGATATCCTCCCTGAAAGCATGGGAGCGTTTCACCGGGAGTTCTTTTTCATATTCAACCTGGCCGTAGGAGGAAACTGGCCCGGGAATCCAAATTCACAGACCCAGTTTCCGCAGAGCATGAAGGTGGATTACATACGTGTATTTCAAAAACAATAGTAAAAGAAATGAGCTTACATCTTGGCAGACTATTACTAATGGTGGGCCTGGTTGCATTTGCGGGCAAACTTTCTGCCCAGACACATGCTGTATCGGGCCGTGTTCTCGAAGCAGAAACCAGTCTGGGAGTCCCGGGTGCCACTGTTCTGGAGGTTGGAACCAATAACGGAACCATCACAGATCCATCGGGGAACTTCAGAATGACTCTTTCAAAGCCGGAGGCAACCCTATTGATCTCTTTTGTCGGATTTCAGTCACAGCAGATTGCTGTTGATGGAAGGAGCTTCATTGAAGTGATTTTGCAAAAAAAATTATCCGAACTTGAAGAGGTTGTGGTTGTTGGATACGGAACGCAGAAGAAGAAGGTGGTAACCGGTTCTATCGCAAGTGTCAGTGGTGATGAGATCAAATCAACACCTGTGCTCAGAATCGAACAGGCCATGCAAGGCCGAACCGCCGGGGTGCAGGTAACGAACCTCTCAGGACAGCCCGGTGAGGCACCGACTGTAAGGATCCGGGGTGCCGGAACCACAGGAAATGCTGAGCCTCTATACATTGTTGATGGAATGGCGGTTGGGGGCATTGATTTTCTGAATCCAGGCGACATAGAATCCATGGATGTGTTGAAGGATGCGGCCTCTGCAGCCATTTACGGAGCAAGGGCGGCCAACGGGGTGGTGTTAATCACAACCCGCAGCGGAAAAAAAGGGGAGATGCGGGTCAGCTATTCGGGTTATCAGGCTGTTCAGAATGCTGCCAAGACCATAGAAATGCTGGATGCTGATCAGTATCGCATGATGATGAACGAGGGTGCAAGAAATGCCGGCTTGACAGAACCCTTCGATCTCAATGAGATTTCAAAGCACAACACCAACTGGCAGGGGGCTCTTTTTCAGAAAAACACCCCAATGACCAACCATGAGGTAACGGTGACCGGTGGAAATGACAGATCCAGCTACTCATCCTCATTGTCATATTTTTCGCAAGAGGGCATCATCGGCGGAAAGAAATCTCAATTTGACCGAACTACAGCCCGTTTGAATTCAAGGCATCAGGTTACCGATCGATTCAGATTTGGCAACAATCTGGCCTATTCTCACATTACCCGAAGGGGTATTGCCAGCAACCAGTCTTTTAACGGTGCCTACAGTTCTGCCCTTAATCTGGATCCGCTGACTCCGCTATTTGAGGATGATGCGGAGATATTAAATAGCTATCCCTACGCTTTCGAACCGGTGGTGACCAACGAGTTGGGACAGGTTTTTGGCATCTCAAAGTATGTTGGGGCTGAAATCGTTAATCCGCTGGCCCTGCTTGAAACACAAACCGGTGAGACCCGGGTTGATAAGATAGTGGGGAATGTATTTGCTGAATATGAGATTCTGGAGGGACTTAAATTCAATACCAGCCTTGGAATCGATCTGGCCTACGTGCTCAACGATTCATACAGGCCACTATTTTTTCTGAACGGAGCTCAGCTGAATGTTGAGAAAACCTCTGTATCAAAAAGCATACAGCGCTACAACACCTGGCAGTGGGAGAATACCCTTGCCTACGCCAGGCAGCTCGAAGATCATAATTTTTCAGCCCTGGTCGGAATGACCGCCAGTAAGATGAACTTCGAGGACCTGTCGGGCTTTAACGCCAAGGTACCCATCATCGACCCCAATCATGTCTATTTGAACATGGCAACCGATACGGCGTGGATCGCAGGCGGAGGGGCATACCATTCAGCCCTCTTGTCAGGATTTGGAAGGGTCTCCTACGATTATAAGAACCGCTATGCTTTCACTGGAATTGTCAGAAGAGACGGTTCATCAAAATTTGGCGCCAACCGCCGCTATGGGGTATTCCCCTCAGTGGGAGTATCATGGGTGTTGAGCGATGAACCCTTCTTCCCGGAAGTAAAATCGATCAGTTTCGTAAAGCTGAGAACTTCATGGGGCATCAACGGCAATCAGGAGATTGGTAACTACCAGTTCATATCGGTCATGGATAAGAGCAGGGGCTACATCTTCGGAGGTGGCAGGATGATCGGAGCTTCACCAGCCTATATTGAAAATGCCGACATACATTGGGAGCAATCTCAACAGGTAAATGTGGCAATGGACCTGGGTGCTTATGACAACCGACTGACAGCGACCCTTGAATATTATGTCAAAACAACAAGCGGACTGCTTGAGCGTATTCCCATTCCCGCACATGTTGGCAACGATCCTCCCTTTGCCAATGTGGGCAGCGTGCAAAACCGTGGTGTTGAGCTGGCATTGAACTGGCGTCACCTTATTCATGGAGTAGGTTATTCTGTTGGAGTTAACGGGGCCTACAACCAAAATCGAATGACCAAAATCGGCAATGAAGAGAAGGTTCTTCCCGGAGCCACCTGGGCGGTTGCCGGAGTGGTGACCCGAGCCGAAGAGGGGATGCCAATTGGTTATTTCTGGGGATATAAAACCGACGGGATCTTCCAGAATATTACCGAAGTTTACCAGCATATCGGAAAAACCGGCACCATGCTCCAGCCCAGGGCAAAACCCGGGGATGTTCGCTTCGTGGATTACAACGAAGACGGCGTCATCAATGAAAATGACCGCACCATGATCGGAAATCCCACTCCTGACTTCACCCTGGGCATAAATGCCTCACTCGATTACCGGCAGTTTGACTTTTCCATGCT
>CAYGOU010000216.1:0-5403 GCA_964351455.1 uncultured Porphyromonadaceae bacterium | reverse complement strand
TGGCATCCGGATCGATCCGGAGGTGCTCAAAGAGCACGGTGCCAAGTTGTTTGGGAGAGGCGATGTTGAACCGGATACCGGCCAGACCAATAATCTCCTCTTCCAGTTCCCGGATTTCGCGCTCCAGTTCGCCGCTGTATTGTATCAGGGTTTCAGGATTGAGCCGGATGCCACTGCGCTCCATCCCTGCAAGCACAGGAATGAGAGGCATTTCAACATCCCTGAAAAGCCGCATTAGTGCGTTGGCCTCAAGCTCCTTTTCAAGGATGCCCTTCAACTGAAAGGTGATGTCGGCATCTTCACCGGCATACTCCTTCTGCACTTCGGGATCAACCGAACGCATGCTTCTCTGCTGTTTGCCCTTCTCCCCGATCAGCTCCTCGATGGGCACCATCTGGTACTCAAGGTATTGGAGAGCAAGAAAGCCGAGGTTGTGGGTACCATCAGGACTGAGCAGGTAGTGAGCGATCATGGTGTCAAAAAGGGGACCTTTAACTTTCACACCGTAATTCGCAAGTATCTGAAGATCATATTTGAGGTTCTGGCCAATCTTTTCAACCTGCTCGTTTTCAAAAACAGGACTGAGGTGTTTGAGCCAGTTGCGGGTTATTTCAGGATGGTCGGGAAAGAGCACATACCAGGCTTCGCCGGCTTTGTGTGAAATGGCCAGACCCACCAGTGATGCCTCGAGGGCATCCAGGCCGGTGGTTTCGGTATCCAGACACAGACTTTTCACCCTGAGGAGGGTCGGTATCAAATTGAGCAGCTCCTTCTCTGAATCGATCAGGTGATAGCGATGATCCACATTCTGGATGGTTTTCCAGCGGGTTGAGGCCTCCTCCGTTTTTTCTGCCGGGGGCGACTGAACCGCATCGAACAGAGATCCCTGCGTGGCTGCTGCAGGCTGGCCTTGAAACAGGGTGGGTTGCGACTGGGGAATCACCCTCGAAAGCAGGGTTTTAAACTCCAGTTCCTCAAACAGCTCCCTGACTGCCCGCTCGTCGGGTCCCTGGTTAACCAGATCTCCGGCGACGAATTCAACCGGGGCCCCCCGGTGAATGGTAACCAGTTCACGGGCCCGCTCAACCTGCCCGCGGAAAGCAATGAGGTTTTCCTTCTGCTTGCCTTTCAACTCATCAAGATGGGCATACACCCCATCAACAGATCCGTACCGGGCGATGAGATCGCGCGCGGTTTTCTCCCCGATTCCGGGTGCCCCGGGCACATTGTCTGAACTGTCGCCCCAGAGAGCCAGGATGTCAACCACCTGAAGCGGGTCGCTGATGCCAAACTCCCTGCAAATCTCTTCAACTCCGAGAACCTCATTCTCCTGCTGTGATCGCCGCGGACGATACATCCTTATTTTGTCGGTCACCAACTGGGCAAAATCCTTATCCGGTGTCATCATGAACACCTCAAAACCCTCCTTTTCAGCCTTCACGGCCAGGGTGCCTATCACATCGTCGGCCTCAAATCCATCGGCCTCGAGCATCGGAATCCTGAAGGTGCTGATCAGCTTCCTGATCCAGGGTACCGACTGCCTAAGTTCTTCGGGCATGGGTGGCCTGTTGGCTTTGTACTCGGGATACATCTGGTGCCTGAAGGTTGGAGTGGGAGGATCGAAAACCACTGCGATGTGGCTCGGTTTCTCCTTGCGCAGCAACTCCTCAAGCGTCAGGGTAAAGCCAAAAATCGCAGAGGTGTTGAGCCCTTTCGAATTGACCCTCGGATTTTTGATGAATGCATAGTAGGAGCGATAAATCAGAGCATAGGCGTCAAGCAGAAAAAGGCGTTTTTGCATGGAAAGGGTTGTTCGGATGGAGCTATGGCTGGTCCTCCTCGAACCATTCAGCATAACTGGTGGCGGTTTCGTAGAGTCTCAGCGAATGAAGTCTTATATCTGAGGGAAGGTGTTCCTTCAGGATTCCGGCGTAATGAATTACCAGGTTTTCAGCCGTTGGCTGATAATCACACCAGATCTTCCGGTCAAACATCTCATCGATGTCGGCGAACCGCTCAACAGGTGCTTTCTTGCTTAATACCAATGCATGATCGTAAACATCCACGATGTGATGGTTAACGATCCGCTTCAGATCACCGAAATCGATCACCATGCCCAGCTTTATGTCGTCGGGATCTGAGATCGGTTCTCCGCTGACCGTCACCTTGAGGATGTATGAATGACCGTGGATGTTCTTGCACAGCCCGTCATAACCCCAGAGGGCGTGGGCCATTTCAAAACGGAATATCTTGGTTACGCGGATCTTTGACATGATTGCTCCAATTTGTTTAAGGTATAACAATGCAACGGTCAAAGAGTTCAGTCGAGGATTCAGCAGGCACAGCGACTGATGCAGTCGATGATGCTGGTCAGCTGCTCATGCCTGAGAAAGTAGTAGGTGTTCTTGCCGTCGCGGTAACTTGTCAGCACGCCTTTATCTTTCAGGATGCCAAGGTGGTGGGAGGTGGTTGACTGTTCAATGTTCAGCTTTTCATGGATCTGTGTAACGGTCAGCTTCTGCCCGTCCTCAAGAAACGAGAGAATGGATATCCTCACCGGGTGGGCAATCGCCTTCAGCATGTTGGCCGCACGTTCAAGCTGCTCGGGTTGTAATTCGTGTAACTTCATGAATGGGTGGTAAATACTAACAAATACAAATATATACCTATTTGACTGAAAACTTGCGTTATTTCATTAACAATAAACATGATTTTGCTCATGAAAAACTGTTTCAGAAGGGTTTAAGTTCTTCACCCATCACCTTTGAGACAAGTTCGTTGGCCAGGCGGCTCGCTCCGATTCTGAAAAGGCATGGATCGAACCACTCTTCACCCAGCAGCCGGTCAACCAGCATCAGGTAGGGGACAAGGTCGTCAACGGTGGCAATGCCACCTGCCGGCTTCAGCCCTGCCTTCCTGCCCGTAACAGAATAGAAATCGCGGATTGCCCGGGCCATGATGTAAACCGCCTCATGAGTGGCTGCCGGTTGTGTCTTGCCGGTTGAGGTCTTTATGAAATCCGCACCGGCCTCAAGCGCCATCAGGCTTGCCAGGCGTATGTTCTCGGCGGACTGAAGGATGCCTGTTTCAAGGATCACCTTGAGATGAACCTTACGTGTAACTTCTCGGATCAGCAGCAGTTCGTCCATTACCCTATTGCAATTGCCTGCCAGGAACTCCCCGACCGGAATGACCACATCAATCTCATCGGCACCACGGTCAACTATCAGTTCGCACTCGGCCAGCTTGACACTCAGAAACGACTGGCTCGACGGAAAACAGGCTCCTACTGAAGCCACCTTAACGCCGCTTACCTTGAGTTCCTTTTTAACTTCGGCAACCAGTGTTGGGTAAACGCAGATCGCAGCGACGTTCGGTAAATCGGGATAATCGTCTGCGAAGAGGTTCACGCTGCGGGCTAAACGACGTGCCGTCGCATCATTGTCCTGGGTGTTCAGGGAGGTTAGATCCAGCAAGCCAACCGACCGCTTCAGCATTTCGGGTGTTCCGTATTTTTCGCCAACATCCTGCAGGAGCTCCCTGGTTCTGAGTGTAACCATCCGGTCATCCTCTCCGGGACCGTAGCTTTCACGAAAGCGATTGATCATTTCCATGATGCAGTTTTTTGTTGTTTAGATGACGGGTGGCATCGCGAAGGCTTTTCTTTTCAATGCTCCTTTTAAACTCAGCCGTCAGGTTGGTGCCGGTTTGGTTGGCCAGACAAATGAGCACCCAGAGTATGTCGGCCATCTCCTCACCCGGATTCAAATCTTTTTCTGATTCCTTTTCCGATTGATCGCCGTAGCGCCGTGCCATGATCCGTGCAAGCTCACCCACCTCCTCGGTAAGGATCGCCATGTTGGTCAGCTCTGAAAAATATCTGACGCCAATGGTTTTGATCCACTCATCAACTAAATTTTGTGCTTCCTGAAGGGTCATATTCTGTTTTTTGTGTCGATCATTATGGTAACAGGACCATCGTTGACCAGCGAAATTTGCATCTCAGCCCCGAAAATCCCGGTCGCCACCGGTTTTTCAAGGTCTGTTTCAAGATGACCGACAAACTGTTGATAGATCGGAATGCTGATGTCCGGAGTAGCAGCATCCACGTACGAGGGCCTGAATCCCTTTTTTATCCTCGCATGCAGGGTAAACTGGCTCACCACCATGACCGATCCGTTAATTTCCTTTACGGACCGGTTCATCACCCCCTCTTCATCGTCGAAAATCCTGAGTCCGCACACTTTGTTGCTCAGCCAGGTGATATCTTCTTCCCCGTCGCTGTGCTCAATCCCAAGCAGAATCAGCAGTCCCTTTCCGATGGATGAATGCAACGTTCCGCCTATGTCGACTGAAGCGCTGTTAACCCGCTGGATCAAAGCTCTCATGGATACTTATCTTCTGCGGTACTGCGGCGGCTGATTTCTGTTCAGAATCACCAGGGCGGCAATGACGCCGGGCACCCATCCGGCAAGAGTAAGCAGAAATACAATCAGCACCGAGCCGCATCCCTGATCGATTACCGCCAGCGGAGGAAAAAAGATGGCGAGAATTACGCGTATGAATGACATCTGTATGAGGTTTGGAAGCTAAAATTAATCAAAATCCTCCTGGTGTCAACACCGTTTGGTTGATTGAGACATTCAGATTACCGCGGAGAGAACGTACTCCCATCCCTTGATTTCAATGGCATCGGAATGGTTGTTCCAGACCGGCACAATTCCGTTTTCTGAAGCTGCCAGGTCGAAATGACAAAAGGCAATGCCCATGTCGAGCATCTGAATGTCGACATTGCCGAAAGTGTTGCGGTAACCTGGCTTTCGGTCAAGGTAGAAATCGATTCGCTTGCCGTGGCAAATGATGCGCCAGGGTTGAAGGTTGGATGCGGAGGGTGCAATCCGGATCATCTCCAGCATGAGTGTGCATTCGGGATGCTGTGATGACACAAGGGGCTTTCCTGCGGCATTCTCAAAGAAGAGTTCGCTCCAGGCTTTCCGGTTTCGTGAACCTGCTGTGGTTCTTATGATCCGGTCGCCCAGGCTCCGGACGCGGCTTGTATAACCGAAAGGAGTAACCGCCGGAATTTCAAGTCCGGGTTTCAACCCGATTGCCTTCGCAAATTCTCCGCGGTTAAAGGTTCCGCCCAACCAGCAGGTTCCCAGTCCGATGGCTGTCAGTTCCAGGATGATGGCCTCCATCAGGTATCCGTAGTCGAGAAAGCAGTACCGCTCAGGCAGCGACGAACCGCCAATGAAATAGCGCGCGTTCTGGATGAAACCATAGGTGCCCAGTTTTTCGCGTTTGTGCGACCCGTCGTGGCGATCGATGATGATCCATTCGACTTCCTTTCCCAAAGGTCCCTTTCCATGCCGGCCAATAATGGCCCTTACCTCATCCATGACC
>CAYGOU010000215.1:0-5441 GCA_964351455.1 uncultured Porphyromonadaceae bacterium | reverse complement strand
TCCCCCACCGATGCAAAAAACCGTCCGTTGACCTCATTGAGTGCGGTGAAGCGGAAGTAGCGGGCGCTCAGCGGTTGGGCGAACCTGAGAATGACCTCCTGTGGCGAATCGCTGCCCTTTCCGGCAACCGGAGCGGTCCAGATTCGTCCATCGTTGCTGAACTCTACAGTGAAATCCCCAACCCGTCCGTTCGACTGATCCTGCCGCGGCAGATATCTGAAGAGAGAAATGTCGATTGATTGGCCCATATCCACCGTTATGTGATGCGGATGCTTTTGGTTCTCATCGTACCAGTGGGTGTGCCAGTGGGTGTTGGGATTGCCGTCGATCGCATTTGTCACGGCATCCGACTGGCTTTGCTGGCTGCTCACCTCAACCACCTTCCATCGCCCTTTTGACATTCCAAACCGGGCCTCGCTGACAGGACTGACCATATCCTTGGTGGCATAGGTTTTGGCCTTAACCACGCCACCTTTCCAGAGCAGGAAGGGACCCTGGTAAATCATGGAGGGACCGGCGGGTTCACTGCCATCGATGGTAAAGCGGATATCGCCGCGGGTACCCATGGCATCGATTGAAACCCAGCCTTGGGCGTCTCGTACGATCCGGGGCATTGCCACGAGGGGAGGCCTGAGCCTCACCAGATTGCTGATGTTGAACCGGGTATCGATGGGCCGCATGATGAAGGTGAAGTTGGTGGCTTCGGGCCGGATCACATATTGATCCAGAGGACCGGGACCGCAGCTTGCGTTGCCCAGTCCGGCGTTGCGCCAGTCGAGGTTGAGGATCACCTCCTCACGGGGTTTCAGCCTGAATGTATGGGTGGCACGGGCCAGATCCTGTGAGGTATAATGAAGTGCCGAGGCGGCAAAACGATGGTCTGCAGTGACCAGGAGTCCCGATCCCTTTTCGTTGGTGAGGGCCAGCCAGCGAAGCTCCTCGCGGTTGCCGGTCTCCTGCGGGTCGATGTAGGGAACATAAAGGTCGGCAACAGAAGAGGTGTAGTGCCCGATAAAGGCGCCGGCCTTGCGGTCCTCGTAGTTTTCATGCGGACCGCGACCCAGCCATTCAAACCGCTCCAGTCCGGGTGCAATTCCCATTCTGATGCCAACCCTCGGCAAAACCGATCCGATGCCGTGCGGATTCACCTGGTTCGACAAGGCCACCACCCCGTTGGGATAAACGGTGTAGTAAGCGGTGTGGTCGAACCATGCCCCCTGTGCCGCTTTCCAGCGAATTTTGCTGAGCACCTGCACCGAGCGGTCGGGAGCTTCGAGATGGCTGAAAGAGATCAGTTCAGGATGAAGGGAGTCGAGCCGGTAATGGGCAACCGCCTTTTCGATATCCTTGTCGTTGTTGGTGGGCGCACGCATCACATGAAGCGACGGACCGCCCGGAAAACCATCGATGGTATGCAGCAACTCATTGCCTCTCCACCTCATCGAGACCATCATTCCGGTTTCGCGACTGAAGGTGGTGCTGAACTCGGGGGTTACAATATGCAGAAGACTTCCGATTGCTTCGACCGAAATCGGTGTGCGCGGTACCGTCATTTCGAAAAGCGGCC
Organism: uncultured Porphyromonadaceae bacterium; assembly: GCA_964351455.1. Classification (GTDB taxonomy): domain Bacteria; phylum Bacteroidota; class Bacteroidia; order Bacteroidales; family UBA12481; genus JAGHDB01. Next base: position 3,874 of record CAYGOU010000215.1, on the reverse strand, counting down.
TTGACTCGATGGGAAGGCGTAACTGCTCCCTGGCCACTTCATGCCGCTCAGGCGCCCAACTAACGGCTGCGGCCAGTTTCAGCGACAGGTTGAGATACACCTCATCTCCGGCACCGGTAGCCGGAACCTCATATCCAAGTGTAAGGGGGATCCTGGCACCGGGTTTCACATGGGGCAGGGTTACCTCACCCGACTGAACCCGCTCTCCTGCCACCAGGAGACTCCATTCGAGCAGCATTCCCCCAATATCCAGATGGAAATAATTGTTAAGAACGAGCACCTCACCCCTAAGCAGGTCTTTGGCCTCGAATTTCACATATTGGTAAACCTTGCCCACCTCGATCAGCTTGGGAGTGATGCTACGGTCAGGAAAAACCAGTCCGTTCAGACAAAAAGAACCATCGTTGGGCTCATCCCCAAAATCCCCCCCATACAAATAATGCACTTCTGCCCTCTGCCCTCTGCCCTCTGCCTTATAAAAAAGTCCCTGATCCACCCAGTCCCAAACACATGCACCGATCAGCCTGGGGTACTTTTCAATCACCTCCCAGTATTCTTTCAGGTTGCCAACGGCATTGCCCATTGCGTGGGCATATTCGCAGACAAAAAAGGGCTTGGGATCCTTGCTCTCGCCCTCAGTGATGAGATATTCGACCGAAGGGTACATCACGCTCTCGATATCGCACACCTCGTTAAAGCGCTCATAATGAACAGGACGAGATGAATCGAGCCGGCGGGTCAGTTCGGCGGTGGCGGTAAAGTTCTCACCAGGACCCGCCTCATTGCCCATCGACCAGATGATGACCGAAGGGTGGTTCTTATCACGCAGGATCATTCGCTCCATGCGGTCGAGGTGCGCCGCTTTCCACGCTGGGTTGTTACCCAGCGAGCGTTCCATGGTGTAACCCATGCCATGAGACTCGATGTTGGCCTCATCAACGACGTACAGTCCAAGTTCGTCACACAGCTGATACCAGTAAGGGTCATTCGGGTAGTGGCTCGTTCGCACCGTATTGATGTTGTACTGCTTCATCAGCAGGATATCCTCAATCATAGATTCGCGCGAGATGACATGTCCCGTCAGCGGGTCGTGTTCATGCCGGTTGACCCCCTTCAGCAGTATGCTCTGACCGTTGACCCAAAGCTGCTGGTTTCGGATTTCAATATTCCGGAAACCGATCCGGTGCACAACCTGTTCGAGCAGGCGATTGCGCTGGTCGAAATTTGAGATTTTCAGGGTATAAAGATTGGGGGTTTCGGCCGTCCATCCCCTGATTTCAAACAGGGTGTGCGAAAAGGTGAGAACGACATCCTTACCCGGAGCAGAGCGGTAAAGCGATATGAGCGGAGCCGGAAGGAGCTCCCTGCCATTCTGGTCGATCACCTGCACCTCAACGCGACCGCGGGTGGATCTTGAATCCTCGGGCGAGGTCACACTGATCTCCAGGTCGATCTGTCCATCGCGATTGTAGTTGATCAGTTTAGGTTTGGCAAAGAAATCCCGGATGTGCACGATGGGTTTTGAATGGATGATGACATCCCGCTCAATCCCGCTCAACCGCCAGAAATCCTGATCCTCAAGATATGAACCGTCGCACCAGCGGAAGACCTGAACGCTGAGCTGATTTCTGCCCTCCTTCACATATTGGGTGATGTCAAACTCGGCCGGCAGCTTGCTGTCCTGGCTGTACCCCACCTTTTTGCCGTTGATCCAGAGATAAAAGGCTGAATTGACCGCCCCGAACTCAATGAAAATGGTTCTGCGCATCCAGGTAGACGGCACTTCGAACCAGGTGCGGTAACATCCCGTTGGGTTGTAGCTTTCGGGAATTCTCGGAGGATCGGCCGGGAAGGGGTACCGGATGTTGGTATAGATGGGAATTCCGTACCCCCGGGTCTCCCAGTTTGCAGGTACCGGCATCAGGTCCCATCCGGCATCACTAAACTCAGGAGCATAGAAGCCCTGTGGAACATCGGCGGGACGTTCAACCCAGTGAAACTTCCAGTTGCCGTTGAGGCTGATCCGCCAGGGTGATAGCTCCTGCATGCCGGCAAGGCCGGTAACCGGATCGGTTTTGAGGGCCAGATCCTGGTCGAACGAATAGAAATGTGCGCGGCCCGGCTGTTTATTGATCCCGAAAACTGCCGGATTCTGCCAGTCGGACTGTGCCATGCAAAGCGAGGCGGCCGAAAGCATGAGGATGGAGATGAGAGGGGTACGGTTCATCCCTCTAAGATAATGCCAAAAGTCAAATTCCGTACAGGCTCAGCGCAGCCTTTCGATGATCCCCCGCATCTCCCGGAATTGCGCCTCCATGCTACTGAGCAATTTGAATTGGGCGCGGGCTCGCTGCAGATTGTGGTGCTCGTGTTTTATCTTGAAATAGTTATCTCCGTCGATGTAGTCGGTCAGAAAACGCAATCCGATGATGTACGGAAATAATTTACCCGCAAAGGCCAGGTAGTCGATCTCGGTAATCGTAAGGGTCTTTCGGGTTTCATCCAGAAATCCGCTTGCGTAAGCCTCAAAAAGCCGGATGTCCATCTCCACCAGGCTCAGGTCCTTCTCATCTTCTGCTGCAGTGTTGGTGGTGGTGCGGATGCTGTCGCCAAAATCGTAATGCACATATCCCGGCATAACGGTGTCGAGATCGATGACACAGAGGCCCTTGTCGTTCTGATCGAGCAGTACGTTATTGAATTTTGTGTCGTTGTGGGTGATCCGCATGGGAATCAACCCCTCTCGCCCCAGCAGCAGGATGCTGCTCATCTCCTCAGCCCGCCTCCGTATAAAGCGGATCTCATCCTTCACCGAAGCGACCCTGCCGGCCGCATCCCGAGCGATGGTTTCCTCAAAGTCCCCGAGCCTCCATTCGATGTTGTGAAAATTGGGAATGGTATCCACCAGGGGTTCACCGGGCAGATCGGTGAGCATGGCCTGAAAGCGGCCGAACATCCTGCCCCCCTCGAAAGCCTGCTCCGGGGTGGTAACAATGTCGTAGCTCCGGTTGTCGCGGATGAAGATGTACATCCTCCAGAAATTTCCTTCGGGATCCTGGTAGAATATTCCGCCTTCGTGGGTGTGAATCAGGGTCAGGGTCTCCCTATCGGGGTCAGATCCCGGGATCTGTTCGAGCTTCGCACGGATATGGCGCGTCACCCGGTCGATGTTCGACATCAGTCCCGGTACATTCTTGAAAACCAAATGATTCACCCGCTGTAAAAGGTAATCGGGAGCATCATCTTCAAGCGTTTCTACTTTATAGGTGTCATTGATGTGTCCTGAACCGTAAGGAAAGGCTTTGGCAAAGGTACCGGAATGACGAAAGCGGGAGGCGATCTCTTGCAGCATAGAGGAAAAGTTACTTAATGCTTCGGAGCGCAAAGATAAGAAAAGGTTGCAGGTTGCAGGTTGCAGGATATGTTTCGCTTATGCCACAGCCCCCTCTCCCGCGGGAGAGGGGGTATGGGGGAGAGGCCCTTAGCCTTAGCCTTAGCCTTATTTTCTAATTTCTATTTCTTGTTTCTTGAACCCCCTCTCCCAAGGGAGAGGGGGCCAGGGGGTGAGGATTCTTTTCTATTTTTATCGAATGAAAAACTCCCCGTTATGAAAAAACATATCTTTCTTGTTGCCTTTTTGGCCTTTTCAATGTTGCTCTGGGCCCAGAAGGTGCCCTTTACCCCGGCAGATGCGCTGGAGGTGGTGTCGCAAAGCCTGCGTGAGATGACTGAGGACGGCCGCTACCTGGTGATGACCAGCGGCACCAGGAAGGATCGCATGCAAACCGACCACAAGCGGTACCGTGATCCCTCTTATGTCGCCCCCAACTATACCAGCCTGATGGTGCTGGATACCGAATCCGGCGAATCGTGG
>CAYGOU010000214.1:0-5464 GCA_964351455.1 uncultured Porphyromonadaceae bacterium | reverse complement strand
AGTCTTTTGCATCGAGACTTGTCCACCACCTGGGAGTCTTTCCCGAATCGGAATCGATCCGGGAGAACTTGTCGTAATAGGGGAAATAGAACAGCAGCTCATTATCCGACCTTCCTGCCTGCATAAAAGACTGAACGCGTGTTATATAGGTGCAAAGCTGGTTCCCGGAGAGTTCCCATAAAGGATTGAAATCGCCCAGATGGGTGCCGGCATAAAATAACCATCCCGGCCATCCGGCGCTTTGGGGTGAATAGGTGATCCCGTGGAAACAGGTCTGGTTGATGCCGGAAACAAAATCCCAGTCGAGCTTTTGTTTGCATAGATCAAACGGCGTGTCAAATATGGAACCCATACAGGTGAATGTCTCAGATGATATAATGGGTTTGCCAAGAATATGGGCAGTCGAAGATGCGGCTTTGTTATCAAACCATTCAGTGTAATATTTGCCGTTCCTCACATAGGTTTCGAGGCGGCCACCCACATCCATCTGGGGAATATCCAGAAGGGCATTGGCGTCTATCACGTTCAGCGGCTGTGAATAGATCTCGCCAATCGCTTTTCCCCCCATTTCATGGGTCCAGGCCAGAAAATGGCTGTTAAAATTTTCAAGCATCAGGTCCGATAGTGTCTCCCGGTAGTCGCACATGACCCTTGAAGCGACATCATCCGGGGCATACCTGAAGAGTTCGGGAAGATATAACCTAAGGTCATACCCCCGGCGCTTGATGAATTCCTCATAGAACCCTCTTGTCCAGTCTAAATTGACCTCCCAGGAATCGATGTTATAGGCTCTGGGCAGGAGTTCCCGATCATATCCCGAAAATGCCGATGTATACTGGGAAAAGTATTCCTTTACAGCTTCTTTGTTGAGGTGATCGACAACAAAACCCCGCTGGTCGACGGAGGGGAATCGAACCATGGAGCTGCCGGGCTCGTAAAATGTGGCGTAGAAGGCCCAGTTCCCCTCGGGTCTCTCCCATTCAATCTTATGGTTCCGTCTGGCCTTATCCGTAACAATGACTCTTTGACCTTTATCGGATACGGCCAACAGGGCTTCAAGATTCTCATATTTCAGGTCACCTCCGTATGACCAGTCAAAAAGTGGTTCCCCGCGCTCCTGATAACCCGGGTCGAGTTTTCTCGACCGGATGATGGTGGCCGCATGGTTCCGGGTTACTTTGGGCCCCCCGAAAGCCCATCCGGAGACGGGAGCCATATCGACGTCCATTCCCAGTTTCCGGGCTTTCCCGACCGTAAATGTCACAAGATCTGTCCATTTCTTTGAAAGAAACTCCACCTGGGGAGCCAAAGAATCTTTAACATCCAGGATGAAAACGAGGTTAACCCCGCCCAACCCTGTTCTGCTGAAGGATTGTAAAGATCTTGAAATGTTGATTGTATCGGCAGCGGATCCATGCCACCACCACCAGGTCCACGGCCTTGTTTCAGAACCTCTGACAACCGGCCATTCTAAGGCCGATGATTTTGAGCCACCGTATGCAGGGGATATCTGTGAAAATATAGAATGAGACTGAATTGCCAGGAATACGATAAGAATCGTTAGTGATTTCATTTAATCCGCCTTACTTTGATTGCAGATACAGAAACGGATTTCCGATCAGGGTCACCCCGGAGAAGATCGTTCCATCAGGATAATGCTTATGCATCTCCTCCTCTCCCGCTCTCTTGGCGGCAAGATAGGCCTTGCCAATATAGTCACCGGCCACAATCCTTTCATACATCTTTTCATGACCGTATACCATGCCGACCCTTACCTGGCAAACTACAGCCTGGCCGATTCCGGATCCGAAAACATAGGCCTGCGAGGTGTTTACCGCAGGGTTTGCTTTGAGCCAGTTACCGGCAGAGCAACCGTGGTTTACGGTTACGAGGGCTCCTGTCGTCAGGTTGGCGATATCCGTTGCCAGGATCTTGCCATGATGATCCACATCATGCCCCTGCTCCCACGAGTGGACCTGGATGTAGAAGAGGGTGAAATTCTCTTTGAAGGCGTTCAAAATGTTGGTCCTTGTGGCCCCAAAGTGTTCCGCCGTACTGTTTTTCCCGGTTTCGTTGATCAGCAGACTCCTGTCCGGTCCCGGGAAAACCGATTCCCATGCCGCTGAAGCCTCTTTGGCACCATCTGGCCATTCCCATCCGGCTGCAAAAAGAGCCTTGTGCCGGATGGCTTGACCTCCTGAATAATAGAGATGCGTCTTTTCAAAGAAGGCTTTCAACTTATTGATTCCCTTATCGCCCGGATCCGATACAGCCCGAAGGTTGGCGACCCAGACTTTCGGATCCGGCCGGCCGGAGTATGAAGTAGCAATTTCATCGTTGCTGAATTTTAAGGTAAAATCTTCATAATACAGCGCATTTGGATTGGCGAAGTCATGCATATAGAAACGGTGCAGGGGCATATCACCGACGAGCACCACTCCCGAAAGTCCTTTTGTATCATAAATCTCACGTATGGTTTCCCTGACCTGCATTGGGTTTGTCCAGCTTCCGCGCAGTATGTTCAGCTGAACCGGGAAACCGTCTTCCACATCCGTTTTATAACGCTCAATCTCAGATGACAAATCTTTCCAGGTACCCCGGGTTACCAGCAAAACGACCTGATCCTTTCCAGGCGTCACTGTCCAGTCGATGGAATCGCATATAGATTCAACCAGGCTAGTGGTATCCCCGGTATCGTCATTATCTGTGATCAGGGGTTCTTCCGGCTGACATCCGTGACACACGGCGAAGAAGGAAAGCAATAATGCTGTTGTAAGGAGTTTTGTTCTGAGCCTATTATGCATGAGGTTGACAATTAAATCGTTTCTACTTTAACGGACTGACCGGCAGCCAATTTAAGCCGGATGGCATTACCGTTGACTGACCATGGAGTAAACTTCCGCTTGCCGGTTGCCGTCAGTTCCCATACCGCCAGGTTTTTATTGCGGAAATCCTCCGGAAGAGTCCATTCGCGGTCTGCGCCATTTTTGCTGAATGCATAAATTCCCCCGTGGATCGGTACAAAGCGATCTGCACCTTCGGCGATGGTCAGGTCTTTCCAGGTCACTTTAAGGTGGCCGGTCGGGCCATCAAAGGTTGCTATGACATCATCCGAGTACCGGGCGAAATATCCGTTGTTGGTATCCCAGTTTACCTCAATCATCTCTTTTGTCAGGAAAAAATGGTAGAGGATAGAACTGAGGTAGATGATCTCTTTCATGTGGGCCCGGTTGGTCTGGTAATCCAGGTGACCCTTGTACGGTATGTAAGTGAAATCCTGGGTGATGGAGTTCCCTAAACCGGATGAATATTCCAGTGGAGCCATAAATTCTGGCAATCCGCCACCGACGAGCTTGCGATGGTAGATCAGCCTATATTCCGGGGTCAGCCAGAATTTGGTCCAGATACCACAAGCCAACGGTGACAAGTCGATCGGATTGCCATTCTGTGTTTCTGTGGTCACCTGAACTCCGCGTTCATTAAACCATTGGATGATGGGTTTAAGTCCCAGTTCGTACTCTTCAATAACGCCGATTTTTTCCTCTTCCCACTCCGGATTGCAGTTTGTTACCCGCATGGCATCAAAATGGATGCTCCGTTTAATTGGAAAAATGCTGAACAATTCTTCCAGGCGTTTGAAAATCGATCCGGTTTTAACATCCTTATAATGAGATATATGGAAGGCGCTATCGCCAAATATTTCCCAGAAAATAGGGCTTCCGTCGAAATCGGAACCCATGATTTCCGGGGTAAAATATTTGTTGCCCTTGTAGGCGTCATCCATGTTGCAATGGATGCTTAAGACCGATTCGATGCTGTCGCAGTAACTTGACAGCGCATAGAGCTCTTCAGAGGTTCCCATCCGGTGGTTCAGTTGGTCGAAGGCTGGATAACCGGTGTCGTGTCCGTCGTACTGCCAGCCAACCAGGTAGATGATCTGCGGGATTCCGTCGGTAATATTCCGGATATAATCGATGATCTCCCGTGTTTGGGCCAGATTGGTTGAAGGATTATCGGGATTCCGGTGATCGTTGATTTTAATTTTGTAGAAGATGGCGTTCCGGTGGAGCTCGTCTGCATCTTGCATAGCCCTGTTGAGCCAGAGGAAATAGTCGTTCCGGTCGCTCTTTCCGTTCGTATTGAGGTCTCCGATGAAAGCCAATTGTGCTTCGAAATCCGGCATCAGCTTATCTTTCACCCGGTAGTAATACATGTAGGGAGCCAGGTGGCAACCATTTTCGTCGCTCCAAATCCTGAGTGGGTAAACCTCCGTGTTGGTTTTCACTGCGACGGTGAATTTCTTCGGATGCCAGATGCAGGCAAAGAAGGGATCGCCTTTCTTTTGCACTGTATCGCCTGCATGGCCGGTGATGGTATTGTAGTAACCGAGGCCCCTGGAAAAGATTTTCTTAGGCACGAAAGGCACGCGCGGATAGTTTTTTACCGTCCACCACTGATAGGCAGGATCTTCCACGGTTACCCAGGGTTGGTCCTGAAAGCCGATCTCCATCAATATCTTGTCAGGATCGATCACATTGCGGATTTTCATTCTGACAGAAGTCGAATCAAGCCAGTAAACAAAATCCGCCTTGATAGCCGATTCGCGCAAGGCCATATGGTAAATTAGTGTATCGGCCGTCCGTTTGGTTTTAACACTCCATTCCTCCCAGAGTTTCAATTCACCATTTACAGATAGGCCGATACCCAGGGCGGGACGGAGGGTATCCGCCCCATAGACGATGTGCCTGAAGACCGGCTTGTCGGAATAGAGACCTACGCTGATGGGGCCATTTTGCAGGCTGACTTCTTTATCTCCGGTACATGACCAGGTAAAAAAAAGGAAGGTGGTCAGCAGGGATAGCGCGATTGCAGATTGGTGTTTCATTTCGGTTTAGCTGTTTACGAAAGGTGTGGTTGTTTGTTATTGTTTTTTCAGAGTTCCCGGATCCAGATATTTCTAAAGCTGACAGGACTGTTATGGTCCTGAAGGAGGATGGGCCCGCTGCCATGAGCCTCACCAGGAGGGTAACCCTTATGGTCCTTGTAGGTTATTCCCAGGATCGGTGTATTGTATTGAACCAATACTCCGTTCAGTAATACGGTTACCACGGGCCGGGTGCGGTAGGTTCCGTCGGGTTTGAATGTCGGAGCGGTATAGAGGATATCATAGGTGTTCCATTCACCTGGTTCTTTCATGGCATTGACCAGTGGAGGCATTTGGCTGTACACACTGGCAGCCTGACCAAAATAATTGGTTTCATTCTGGTAGGAGTCAAGAATCTGGATTTCATAATGTCCCTGAAGATAGATTCCACTGTTACCTCTATGTTGTCCGGATCCTTCTGCATTGACAGGAATGCGCCATTCAATATGTAGCTGGATATCATTGAATTTCTGACGGGTTCGAATATCCCCTGCTTTTGCCGGGATGGTCATGATTCCGTCTTTCACCTCCCATTTCGCG
>CAYGOU010000213.1:0-5477 GCA_964351455.1 uncultured Porphyromonadaceae bacterium | reverse complement strand
GCCACCATTCGTTGATAACTTTTATGTCTCCACCGGGCATTTTCCTCCGCGGCGTCGAAAAGTTGATCTGCAACCTCAGGGAAAGCCTTCACGAGGGAGGAGAAACGAACCTCTCCCATCAGGAAGTCTTTGAACTGGCTCCAGTCAGGCTCTTTCGAATCAAGCTCGAAGGGATTTTTGCCCTCATTTTCGAGCAGCGGATTATAACGGAAGAGACTCCAGTAACCTGAATCAACGGCCAGTTCCATCTCTTTCTGTGTGAGGCCCATTCCAGCCCGCAATCCATGGTTGATACATGGAGAATAGGCGATAATGACGGAGGGTCCTTTGTAGGATTCCGCTTCCTTGACCGCCTTGAAGAACTGGTTCTGACTGGCTCCCATGGCAACCTGGGCGACATAAACGTAACCGTATGACATGGCCATCATTCCAAGATCCTTTTTGCGGATCCGTTTTCCGGAGGCAGCAAACTTGGCAATGGCGGCGGTAGGAGTGGCTTTCGAAGCCTGTCCCCCGGTATTTGAATACACCTCTGTGTCAAGTACCAGAATGTTGATATCCTCACCCGAGGCGATTACGTGGTCAAGTCCCCCGTAACCAATGTCATAAGCCCATCCGTCACCTCCAATCACCCACACAGATTTCTTAACCAGATACTGCTCCAGAGACTGTATCTCGGCGGCAACCGGATGCTTCTCTGATTTCAGCGCCTCAAGCACATTGACCGAGGCTGCTTTGGATTCCTCTGCTTTGTCATAGGCCTCGATCCAACCGTTGAATGCGATGCGGGTCTCTTCCTTCACAGCATCCATGGTCTCATGCATCCGTCGGGCAATCCGCTCGCGTAACTTGCCTACCCCAAGGGCCATACCATAGCCATATTCAGCATTGTCCTCGAACAGAGAATTGGCCCATGCTGGTCCTCTTCCGTCGCGGTTGATGGTATAAGGAGTTGAAGGCGCCGAACCTCCGTAGATCGAAGAGCAGCCCGTTGCATTTGCAATCATCATCCTGTCACCATACAACTGGGTAATCAGCTTGATATAGGGAGTTTCGCCACAACCGGCACAGGCACCTGAGAATTCAAACAGCGGCTGTGCGAACTGGGAGTTCTTGACGGTTTTATCCTTTGCGAGAATGGTATCCTTATACCCAACCTTTTCATGCATGTATTCGTACCTTTCGACCTCAGCCATTTGAGTGCCAAGTGGCTTCATGATCAGAGCCTTCTGTTTCGAAGGACAAACATCGGCACAGTTGCCGCAGCCGGTGCAGTCAAGCACACTCACCTGAATCTTAAACTGGTACTCCTTGGTACCACCAATTCCTTTAATGGTATTGGTGCCTGCCGGTGCAGCCTCTGCTTCGGCAGCGGTAAGCAGATAAGGACGGATGGCGGCATGGGGACAAACATACGCACACTGATTACACTGGATGCAGTTTTCTGATTGCCATTCGGGAACATGCACTGCAATACCTCGCTTCTCATACTGGGTGGTTCCGGCAGGAAAGGTTCCGTCTTCGCGCCCAACGAAAGCAGAAACCGGAAGATCATCACCCTTCTGGGCATTGATTGGTTCTACAACATTCTTGACGAATTCGGGAATATTCCTGTCATCTGTACCCTTTAAGAGCTTTATGTTTTTCCATTCAGCCGGCACCTCAACCTTCACCACTCCGGCGCCCAGGTCGACTGCCGCATAATTCATCTTCACGATCTCCTCTCCCTTGAGGCCGAAGCTCTTTTTGATGGCATCCTTCATCTCCTGAACTGCCAAATCATAAGGAATTACATCGGCAATTTTGAAGAAGGCCGACTGCATGATGGTATTGGTACGGCCACCAAGACCAATCTCCTCAGCCAGGGCTGTGGCATTGATCATGTAGAACTGTATCTCATTTTCAGCCAAGTACTTCTTCATGTGATCCGGTAGGCGCTGCTTGGTCTCCTCCTCTTCCCATATTGAGTTGAAGAGAAAGGTCCCTCCTTTTTTCAGCCCCTTTAGCATGTCATACTTGTCGAGATAGCTCGGCACATGGCAGGCCACAAAATCAGGAGAGTTTACCAGATACGGCGAGCGGATCGGCTTATCCCCAAAGCGAAGGTGCGAGGTGGTGAAACCACCCGATTTCTTTGAATCATAGGCAAAGTAGGCCTGACAATATTTTTCCGTATTCTCCCCAATGATCTTGATGGAGTTTTTATTGGCGCCCACTGTACCGTCTGAACCCAATCCATAGAATTTTGCCTGAATGGTTCCCTTCGGAGCCAGATCAACATCCGGCAATAGTGGCAGGGACTTAAAGGTAACATCGTCAACGATTCCGACGGTGAAGTCGCTCTTTGGTTCATTCATCTTCAGGTTGTCGAAAACCGAAAGCACCATAGCGGGAGTCGTGTCTTTTGAGCTAAGTCCGTAGCGTCCTCCAACAATTTCAGGAGCACCCGGTTTGCCGTAAAAGAGGTTGCGCACGTCAAGGAAGAGCGGCTCACCACCGGCGCCGGGCTCCTTCGCACGGTCAAGTACGGCAATGCGCTTAACGCTCTTCGGGAAAACCCTGAAGAAATACTTGGAAGAGAACGGACGATAAAGGTGGCAAATGATCATTCCCACCTTTTCTCCCTTAGCAACCATGTAATCAATCACCTCCTTGGCGGTCTCTGTAATGCTGGCCATGGCAACCAGAATATTTTCGGCATCCGGGGCACCGTAATAGGTAAATGGATGGTATTCACGGCCGGTGATCTTCGAAATCTCCTGCATGTAAGATTCCACAACATCGGGCACCACATCATAGAAGGGATTCGATGCCTCCTTGGCCTGGAAAAATATATCAGGATTCTGGGCCGTCCCTCGGGTCACAGGGTGATCAGGGTTCAGCGCCTGATCCCTGAATCTTTTCAGGGCCTGCTGATCAATCAGCGGACGAAGCATCTCCTCATCCATAACCTCAACCTTCTGAACCTCGGCAGACGAGCGAAATCCGTCAAAGAAATGAAGGAATGGGACCCGGGTCTTAATGGCTGCCAAATGGGCAACCGCCGAAAGATCCATGATCTCCTGCACGCCACCCGATGCCAGTAGGGCGAAACCGGTTTGGCGAGCCGCATAAACATCGCTGTGATCCCCAAAAATAGATAGAGCGTGTGCGGCCACGCTTCGGGCACTCACATGAAACACCGCTGGCAGCAGCTCACCTGCAATCTTGTACATATTGGGAATCATGAGCAGCAATCCCTGTGATGCAGTATAGGTGGTGGTAAGAGCTCCGGCCTGAAGACTTCCGTGAACAGTACCAGAGGCTCCTCCCTCTGACTGAAGTTCAACAACCTTGACCGGTTCCCCAAAAAGGTTTTTCCTGCCGTGTGCAGCCCACTCATCCACGTTCTCCGCCATGGTCGACGAAGGGGTAATGGGGTAAATGGCTGCCACCTCACTGAACATATAGGCAATATGAGATGCTGCCTGGTTTCCGTCGCAGGTGATGAAATTTTTCTTTGACATGTTATAGGTATTTATATACGATAATCATTCTCAAAACAGCGGCGCTAAATTAACACAAATTGACCTGAAAAAGGATGACGAATGTTAGCTATTGGCTGTTCATTGAGATCAGAAACTCCTCGTTGGTCCGAGTCTTATTTATCTTGTCCCGCATGAACTCCATCGCCTCAACCGAATTCATGTCAGAAAGATAATTGCGAAGCACCCACATTTTATTGAGGAAATCTCTCGGATGTAGCAGGTCCTCGCGACGGGTGCTTGAGGCCTGAATATCCACAGCAGGCCAAACCCGCTTGTTGGCCAGTTTCCGGTCAAGCTGAAGTTCCATATTACCGGTGCCCTTGAACTCCTCAAAAATCACCTCGTCCATCTTTGACCCGGTATCGATAAGAGCCGTTGCAAGGATGGTAAGCGAGCCCCCGTGTTCGATGTTACGGGCCGCACCGAAGAAACGCTTCGGACGATGCAGGGCATTGGCATCCACCCCACCCGAAAGCACCTTCCCGGAAGCAGGCTGCACAGTATTGTAGGCCCTTGCCAGCCTGGTGATTGAGTCGAGCAGAATTACTACGTCATGCCCGCATTCAACCAGCCGCTTTGCCTTCTCCAGAACGATGGTAGCCACCCTTACATGCTTGTCGGCGGGCTCGTCAAAAGTTGAAGCAATCACTTCAGCCTTAACACCCCTGGCCATGTCGGTGACCTCCTCCGGCCGCTCGTCCACGAGAAGCACCATCAGGTAAACCTCGGGATGGTTGCCTGCGATGGCATTGGCAATCTCTTTCAGGAGCATGGTCTTGCCGGTCTTGGGCTGTGCCACGATCAATCCGCGCTGTCCCTTGCCGATCGGCGAAAACATATCAACAATCCGGGTTGAAGTGGAATTCTCGGCATGACCGGTGATGTTGAACTTTTCGGTCGGGAAAAGCGGTGTGAGAAAGTCGAAGGGAACACGATCACGAATGTATTGAGGATCCCGGCCATTGATGCTTACCACCTTGATAAGCGGAAAATACTTTTCGCCCTCCTTGGGGGGACGGATAGCTCCGGTAACGGTATCCCCGGTCTTCAACCCGAATAACTTGATCTGCGACTGGGAGACGTAGACATCATCCGGAGAATTCAGGTAATTGTAGTCGCTTGAACGCAAAAAACCATATCCCTCTGGCATGATCTCCAGCACCCCGCTGCTCTGAATATTATTCTCAAAATCGTATCCGTTTTCACCTTTCTTAACCTCGGTAAGTTCCTGGCTCCTGGATTCCTGAACCTCCCTGGGCTTCGAAGGATCCTCAGCGGCTGGCCGGTTTACCTCAAAGCGTTTTTCCTCTTTCCTGGCCGGTGCAACTGCAGCAGGAGCCTGCTGCTTATTATCTTTTTTTGCAAACAATGCGATGGGCTTGGCCTTGGCCGGAACTTCCTGAACCGAATCCGAATGCCTGACCTCCTCAGTTTCCTTGATTTCCTTCGGTTCATCAGTCCTCACTTGCTCAACGGACGGGGGAACACCAGCATCCACAGCTTCCGGTGCAGTCTCAGCCATCTCCTGACGGGTCGAAAAAAGCGGTCCCGCCACCTTCTTCTCAGGCTTGATTCGACGGCGTTGTCCCCGATCACCCTGAGACTTGCCGGATGACTCCTGGGGTCTGTTTTCAGTTTTCTTAACCTTCGTTTCAGCAGCTACAATGGCCTGTTGGTCTAGTATCTGATAAACAAGGTCCTGCTTCTTGTAGGACTCCACACGCTTAATGTTCAATTCCTTTGCGATATCGCGCAATTCGGTCAGAAGCTTCTTGTTGAGTTCAAGAATGTCGTACATAAATAATGGAGATTGTTTCGAAATGAATTACATGTTGGTTGGGGAATGCTTCCGATCAAAAACATAAATCGGATTTTCCGAATCATCCAGTCTGCTGGTAGAATAACCTGCACAAAATTAAGAATAAAAACAGAAAAAAAAAAAAAAAACTG
>CAYGOU010000212.1:0-5525 GCA_964351455.1 uncultured Porphyromonadaceae bacterium | reverse complement strand
CGAGAGTTTTCAGAAAGGGGAGATGAATAAATACCTGTTCAGGCATTCTGATGACCCCAATCTCGTTTTTAAAACCCCTGAAATTGATGCCTGATTTTCCACCTACACTGGCATCCACCATGGCAAGAAGCGTGGTGGGAATATTTATAAAGGATATGCCCCTTTTCAGGGTCGATGCGGCAAATGCTCCCAGGTCGGTCACCATGCCCCCTCCAATATTAACAATCAACGACTTGCGGTCGATTCCCAACTCCCCGAAACGGCTCCAGATATTCACCACACCATCCAGCGTTTTGTGCTCCTCTCCCGCTTCGACCACCAGGATGTTTTCAGTCCGAACCTGTCGAAACCCTTCAACCAGGGGCCAGCAATGGCTCCAGGTGTTGCGGTCGAAAACCAGAAATATCTTGTCATCAGAATAACCCTGACTTGCCTCCCTTAGGCGGTCGCGAAGTTTTCGGGTGAGAATAACCTCATCCTGAATTCTTTGGGTGTCCATGTTACAAGCTTTTGGTGTGGCGGCTAAAGGTAAAGAAATAATCAACTAAATTTGCCTCAAAACCCCGCTGCATGATCCAGTTTGATAATACCGAAGCCGCCTTCCGCTATAAAAGCAACGCTGAATTGCGGCGTGCCCATCTTCTCTTCAGAATGCTCAGCAAGCCATGGATGGTAAAAACCGGAAAGGTACTGACCAACCTGGCCCTCTATTTCCGCATTCCGGTTGCGTGGGCCATCAAGCCAACCATTTACCGTCATTTCTGCGGTGGTGAAAGCATCGCCGAGAGCCTCCCTGTAATCAGAAAGATTGAATCTTACGGGGTAAGCGGGATTCTTGACTATTCGGTTGAAGGAAAGGAGTCGGCCGATGACATCCACGCCGCTCTCGAAGAGACCCTGAGAATGGTTGTCAATGCCGGCAAGGACCCCGGAATTCCATTTGCAGTTTTCAAGCCAACCGCCTTCATTCCGCACAGGATCCTTGACAAGATCGGAAATAACGAGTCTTTGAGTACCGAGGAAGAAGCTGAAAAAGAGCAGTTCAGGGTGAGAGTCAGGAAACTTTGCCAGACCGCCTATGACCATCAGATACCCATCATGATTGATGCCGAGGATTCGTGGTACCAGGATTTCGTGGATGAGGTCGTAACTGAAAACATGGAACTCTTCAACCGCGACAGGGCCATCGTTTTTAACACCCTGCAGATGTATAGGACTGACCGGCTGGATTTTCTCAAAAAATCCCTGAAAAAAGCCGAAGAGGGAAACTACTTTCTGGGAATCAAGTTTGTCAGAGGTGCCTATATGGAGAAAGAACGGGCAAGGGCCGCCAGTATGGGTTATCCCGATCCCATCAACCCCGACAAACCCACCACAGACCGCATGTACGATGATGGCCTCCGTTTCAGTATTGAGCACATCGACAGGATGAGTGTTTTCAACGGATCGCACAATGAGGCCTCCAACCTGTTGCTTTGTGAGTTGATGGAGAAGCACGGGTTGAAACGGGATGATCCCAGAATATGGTTCTCGCAGCTATTCGGCATGAGCGACCACATCAGCTTCAACCTGGGTGCAAATGGCTACAACGTTGCCAAGTACCTGCCTTACGGTCCGGTTAAGCATGTTCTCCCCTACCTGATCAGACGGGCCGAAGAAAACACCGCTGTTGCAGGTCAGACGCTGCGTGAACTTGACCTGATATCAAGAGAGTGGAAACGGAGAAGAACAAAATCCTGATCATGTTTACCATCGAAAACCAGAAGGCCTCCGGCCGAATAAAGACCCTATTTATCCGCTTACCCTTTCTGCTGCTCCTGATCACCGGGGTGGCCAGCCTGTTCGACTGGATCCCATACGGATGGCTGATAGGCTCTGTTGTTCTGTTTTTGCTATCCTTTCTGGCCGTTGTGCTGATCCGTTATCAGTATGTCAGGATCAATGAGCATGAAAATCATTGGGAGATCCGATATTATGAATTGCACCCCCTGGCTACGGGTTTTCGTATGATACGGATTGAAAAACAGTCGCTTGAGGGAACAAGCTTGCGCAAGTCTTTGATGGGACTGAGACATGAGCTGCTGATTTTCGAGGAGACAATGGAAGGATCTGCCTGTTATCCTCCCCTGAACGTAAATCTTTTTACCAGCGAAGAGCTGAAGCAGATTCTTGACCACCTCAAACCCAGCACCGGATCATGAAGAAATGGCAAACCCTTCTGCTGCTTGCTACCATGATCCCCATGGGAAACATGGCCCAGGCTTACCGGAAAGTTTCGGCAGAATCGCTCACCGAAACCCTGCATAAGAATAAGGTAACCCGCATGAGAGCAGAACTCTTTTTTGAGTTTCCGGGCGGACGGATGATTACCTGGAACCTCGAACCGGAGGAGTTCATCTATCTCAGCAATCCGATGGGTGAAGCGAAAATATATTACCCCAAAAAGAACCAGCTGGTGAACAGGAAAGATCCCGTTTTCAGCTCCCAGAACCATCAGATTTATCAATTCCTGAATAACGAATATTACGACCTCGGACTGCAGAAGATTGGTTTCAGGGTGATATCAACGGAGCATTCCAACGGAATGGTCGTGACCACCTGGCAGGCTCCGGTTTCGATGCTCGCCCAGGTCGACAAAATAGACCTGGTGCATGAGGATATGCTGCCGATTTATGCCGAATACCGAAACACCAGGGGTGAAGTGACCCTCAAACTATATTACTCGGATTTCATGCCGGTTTATGAATCCATGATCCCCTCAAGGGTGACCGAGATTCTCTTTCTGCAGCCGGGTGACAGCATCATCAGGCGGACCACCTATTCGGATATGATGACCGGCACGAAGATCAATCCAAGAGGCTTTAACTTTATCATTCCGGAAGATGCAAAAGTGGTTCATTAACCTGCTACTGGTGTTGCTGATCCCTGTATTTACTCCGGCAGGGGCACAGGAGGGAGGTGGTAACCTGAGCCTTCTGATTAAGCATGTTGAAAATCAGCACCCCCCTACAGGAGTCGGAAAAGGCAGACATACAGCCCCCTTCCCTTTTGCCAACACCCTCAATCCTTTAAAGATTGGTCTGGGAGGAATGATGTGGTTTTACCAGAATATGCTATCTCCTCAACTCTCTTCAAGCTGCATTTACCATCCGACCTGCTCATCATTCAGCATCCAGCTTATCAGAGAGTATGGGGTGGTCAGGGGCACGCTTTTCACGGCCGACCGGCTTACCCGTTGCACCCGGCTGACACTTCTGGATATTCCTGAATACCGGGTCAGTGCCGGAAGCCGTAAGATCCATGAACACACTGATTATTACCTATGGCCTCAAAAAGAGAAGCACTGATTCTGGTCATCCTGCTTACCGGCTGGCTTCTGCCACAAGCCGTCGGGGCCCAGTCGCACGAAAGTGCCTTCACCACCTACCTGATGCAGAGTGGCCGTTACCGCATGGCCCTGCAATGGATGGATGAAACCGATAACCTGACGGGCCGCACGGCTTCAGATTCAGCCGCTTATTTCAGGGGTATGGCACATTATTACCTGAAAGAGCTTCCGGCGGCTATAGACAGCTGGGAAAAGGTGCCGCCTGAGAGTCGTCTTGCAAGTCCTGCCGGCTTGTACAGGGGCTGGACCGAAGCTTATCTGGGGAGATACGATCGTGCCGACTCGATCTACAGCACTATGTCGGGTTCAACTCCTGAGGAAGTGGCCCTGATAGATCTGCAAAAACTTGGAATGGTGCTGCTGAATAAGAACTCAGCTGCCTACCCCCGGATCAGGACAAGGTTTTCAGAGGCACCTTCCATGATTGGAGAATCTTTGATCCGTATGGACGGTCATTTTGATAATTTGGCTGCTTTCAGGCCCAAAAGCATGGCACTGGCCGGGATCGGATCGGCCCTGGTTCCGGGACTGGGGAAGGTATACGCAGGGGAGACCGGCAGCGGGATCAGCTCCTTTCTGCTGGTTGGAGCATTGGGGGCCATGGCCATTGAAAACGGCATTCGTTCAGGCTGGACACATTGGAACACCCTCCTGTTCGGAGGACTTTTCCTGGTTTTTCATGCCGGAAATGTGTACGGAAGCATGATGAGCATCAAGGAATACAGAAAGAGGTTTTATGAACAAAGCAACCAGCATATTTTGTGGGATATGCATATGCCTGTCAGGGATTATTACCGTTAAGGGACAAAGCGGGATCACCGATCCAGACAGCCTTTTTCTATCCGGTGATTACTCGAGGGCAGCCCTTTACTATTCTCTGAGGGAATTTCAGGCAGAGGATCCTGATGAGAGGTTGGCCAGCCGCTTACAGCAGGCATCCTGCCTAAAGCTTTCGGGAGCTTACGGAGAAGCAGCGGAACTTTTGGATCAGACGCCACCGTTCAGATTGGACGTGCGGATGCGGTCCCAACTTTTTTATGAGTCAGCGCTCTGCCACTACCTGTCGGGAATGCCGGCTGCCGCGCTGAGTCGCTACCTGCAGGCTGAAGGAGTTTTGAATCAATCAGAATACCGCAAAGAGGGACAGTTGCTGGCAGCTCTTTGTTACCTTGACCTTGAAGAGTGGGATAAGGCGCACGCCATGGGTCTCGCATTGCTCGAATCCACAGAAGCTGATTCTATAAGGATAGCCAGCTGGAACCTTTATTTTGACCAGGTTCACAAGCCCAAAATGAAAGATCCTCGCCGGGCCATGATCCTTTCGATGATTATTCCGGGAAGCGGTCAGATTTACGCAGGATACGCGTGGTCGGGACTGTTTAATCTGGGGATTCATCTGGCCACACTTGGGGGTGCCGTACTGGGGTTCACCCAGGGATACTATGTTACAGCCTGGCTCGGGGGACTTGGGCTCTTCCAGCGGTTTTACCAAGGTGGGGTCAAACGTGCCGAAGAGTTGTGTGAAATAAAAAACCGGCAGTTGGTCGATGATTACCTCCTGCCGGTCAAACGTTTTCTGATTCAGGCACTTTCGTCTAAATCTTATCCTTCCACATAATGAAGTTGGGGTTGTTGATATAAGGGGTCAATGGCTTATCGTCAATAACCACCATCAGCAGCTGAATCCAGTCAACGAGCGTAATGATTCCGCAACCTCCAGCTGTAACAACGTAAAGAATAAAATTAACGGTTTTTGTACCCAGATAGAGGCGGTGAGCGCCAAAGGTACCGAGCACCGAGCAAAGAACCAGGGCCATAATCGGATCTTTCTCTTCCTGCAGGATCGGAAGATTAGAGAATGATGCTGCGTGTCCCTCATCAAAAACATTAAAGGTGGTCTGCTCTGCCTGAGCAAACAGGGCATCCATCTTGTTTTGATCCAACTTGAAATTGCCTGCCGTGAGGTTCAGGGTAAATCCCGCCATCAGGATCAGGCTGAACAGAGTAATGATCTTCTTCATAGAGCTGTTAGTTTTGTTAAACATGAATGATACCCGTAAAGGTAACAAAACTTAGGCTTTCCTAATATGAGCTTCAAAAATAATCCTATTGATTAAGCATCCTGAACATATTTGTC
>CAYGOU010000211.1:0-5536 GCA_964351455.1 uncultured Porphyromonadaceae bacterium | reverse complement strand
GAATCTCCCATGGATCCTCTCCGTTATGATGAACTGCCGCAGCCACAAATTTAGCCGCATCAATCACCGATCCGCCACCGACAGCGAGGATGAAATCCAGCCTTGAATCCCTGACCATTCTGATGGCGGGAAGCAGATCCTCATAAACCGGATTTGGCCTGATTCCCGAGAACTCTTCAACGTAGTAACCCTCGAGAGCCCTCATGGTCTGATCATACACTCCATTACTCCTGATACTTCCGGTACCATACATCACCAAAACACGACTGCCGGGTTCAATATGGCCTGATATGGCCCCAATCTGACCCTTTCCAAAAAGGATTCTTACGGGATTGAAATACTCAAAATTCTTCATGTTATGTTTGCTTATATACCGCTCAGTCAGCGGGTTTTTGTATCTTCATTATACCAAATATCAACAATAAAGTTTGGTCAATCAAAATAAAAATGAACAAACATAGAGCGCTATCCAGTATGTTGCTGGCCATCTTCATGGTAATGCCGGTGTTTCCTCAGGAGCCATGGCAGGATCTTTTTAATGGGAAAAACCTGAGGGGCTGGGTCCAGTTGAACGGATCGGCCAGGTACAAGGTTGAACAAGGGGAGCTGGTGGGAACCACCGTTCTGAAATCCCCGAACAGCTTTCTTTGCACAACCGGGGAGTATTCAGACTTCATCCTTGAATATGAAGTATGGGTGGATTCACTTTTGAATTCAGGGGTACAGATCCGCAGCCATAGCAAAAAAGAGTACCTCGACGGCAGAGTTTACGGATATCAGATCGAAATTGATCCCTCCGGGCGCGCCTGGTCGGGAGGCATTTACGACGAAGGGCGCAGGGCCTGGCTCTATCCGCTCGACAAAAATCCTGAAGCAGGAAAGGCCTTCAAACAACATGAATGGAACCATTTCAGGATAGAGGCCATCGGAAACCGCATCCGAACCTGGATCAACGGAGTGCCGGCTGCAGACCTGTTTGATGACCTTGATGCTTCAGGGTTCATAGCCCTTCAGGTGCACGGTGTGGGCAATGACAAGAGCAGGGAGGGGATTCAGGTCAAATGGAGAAAAATCCGCATCATCACCCTCGAACCTGACCAGTGGATCTTACAGGAAAGCCCTGACTTGATGCAGATATCGGCCATACCCAACACCCTGACCCCACAGGAAGTGCAAAATGGATGGAAACTGCTGTGGGACGGAAAAACCACAGACGGCTGGAGAGGCGCCGACCGGACATCCTTCCCCGAAAAGGGATGGACAGTTGGTGAGGGTATCCTGACCGTCAACCCGGGCAAAGGACTTGAAAGCGCCAATGGTGGTGACATCGTAACCCGGAAACTTTACGGCGACTTTGAACTGGTTCTGGATTTCATGCTCACACCCGGATCCAACAGCGGTATTAAATACTATGTAACTGAAAGAGTGAACCGGGGAGTCGGATCGGCAATCGGACTTGAATACCAGCTCCTCGATGACGAAATCCACCCGGATGCAAAACAGGGAGTGGGCGGAAACCGCACCCTGGCCTCCCTCTATGACCTGATCCCCCCGCTGCCTGAAAAGAGGGTCAACCCTCCGGGAGCATGGAATCAGGCCAGAATCGTAGCCTTTGACAACCTTGTCCAGCACTGGCTTAACGGGATCCTGGTTGTTGAATACGAGCGGGGCACCCAGCTGTTCAATGCCCTGGTTCAGAAAAGCAAGTATTCAATTTACCCCGGTTTCGGTGAGGCTCCCACCGGACACATCCTTCTTCAGGACCATGGAGACAAAGTCAGCTTTAAAAACATCAAGATCAAAGAATTATGAAACCCATTTATCTTCTGGTAACCCTAACACTGGTTTTGACCTCCTGCATGCAACCTGCCTCAAAGATCCAAATCCTGCCTGAACCAGTGGTAGTAACGCCGAAAAATGGCTTCTACGCCATGCAGGCGGAGGTGGCCTCCAATCCTGAGAACAGCAACCTTTGGAAAGGGCAGATTGAAACCGTCGTCACTGAAGAGCTCCCGGAGGTTCTGGGAAAAGAGGGCTACCAGCTTCTGGTTGAGAAGACAGGCATTACCCTCAAAGCACGTTCAGAGACAGGCATCTTCTATGCCATGCAGTCGCTAAAGCAGCTCATACATGCTGCAGCGCCTGGCGGGGTGACCGACCAACCGGTAAAGATCCAATGCCTCGAAATCACAGATCATCCGCGTTTCTCCTGGAGGGGTTACATGCTGGATATATCAAGACACTTCTTCCCAAAAGATGACATCCTCAGGATGATCGACCGGATGGCCATGCTGAAACTGAATGTTTTCCACCTTCATATCCTCGATGATCAGGGATGGAGAATTGAAATCATGAAATATCCTGAGCTAACCCGTACCGGTGCATGGAGGGTCGACCGCGAGGATACCCACTGGAATGCATGGGAAAAGCCAAGGCCTGGCGAAACAGCCACCTACGGAGGCTTTCTTTCCCAGGATGAAATCCGCGAAATTGTTCAGTATGCTGCCGATCGGCACATCACCGTGGTACCTGAGATTGAAATGCCGGCTCATGTAAGTTCGGCCATAGCAGCCTACCCATGGCTTTCGTGCAGCGGAAGGCAAATCGCTGTCCCCTCAGGAGGAGTGTGGCCAATCACCGACATATACTGTGCCGGAAAGGAGAGCACCTTTGAATTTCTCGAGGAGGTACTGGAGGAGGTGCTTGCCCTGTTCCCCTCAAAATACATACACATCGGGGGGGATGAAGCCACCAAAACAGAATGGGAACAATGTGTTCACTGCCAGGCAAGAATCCGCAGCGAAGGATTGAATAACACTGAAGAATTACAGAGTTACTTCATCAAACGGATTGAAGGATTTCTGAATCAGCATGAGAGAATCCTGATCGGCTGGGATGAGATCCTGGAGGGAGGACTGGCACCAAACGCTGCGGTAATGTCATGGCGGGGGGTACAGGGAGGTATCGAAGCAGCCAAGGCGGGGCACCCCGTGGTCATGACCCCCACATCTCATTGCTATTTCGATTATTACCAGGGAGCACCTGAACTCGAACCCCTGGCCATAGGCGGATACCTGCCCCTCGAAAAGGTATATGCATTTGAGCCGGTGCCTGAAGAACTTACTGAGGAGGAAGGAACGCTCATCCTGGGGGCACAGGCGAATTTGTGGACAGAGTATGTTAAAGATCTCGGCCACGCTGAATATATGACCTTCCCCAGGCTCATCGCCCTTGCAGAAGTGGTTTGGAGTCCTGCTTCGAAGAGAGATTACAACCGCTTTATTCAGGCATTGCCCCTTTTCCTCGGCCAGCTTGAAAAACTTAATGTTAACTACTCCCGCAGCTTTGCCCAGGTTAGAGCAGAAACCATACTGGATCCTGATGATTTCACCTTCAGGGTGCACCTGATCTGCGATTACCCGCCTGCCACCATCAGATACACACTCGACGGCTGCGATCCGCAACCTGATTCTCCGGTCTATAATGAACCATTGGTATTGAATACCACCACAACCATAAGGGCTGCGGCCTTCGTGAATGGGGAGCAATTCTCCTCAATAACCACAGAAAAAGTTTGGGTTCACCTGGGCTCCGGTAAACCGATAGAATACCTCTCTCAATTTTCCCCCAATTATCCGGGAGGAGGTGAAAACGCGCTCACCAACAGCCTGCGAGGATCCCTGAACCATGCAGACGGATTCTGGCAGGGTTTTGAAGGCAACGACCTGGAAGTGATCATCGACCTTGGTACCGAGATGGATATCAACAGCTTCTCAGCCGGATTCATGCAATCGCCCGGGAGTTGGATCTTCTTTCCCCTATCGGTCGAATTCGCCATATCCTCAGACGGATCTGCCTTCACCCTGGCGGGAGAGGTTGACAACCCCATTTCGCCTAAAGAGCGGGAACGCATGATCCATGATTTTCTCATGGTAACCGACCCGCTGCAAGCCAGATTTGTAAAGGTCACTGCCAAAAATATGGGAATCTGTCCCAACTGGCACGCTGGGGCCGGTGGTAAAGCCTGGATTTTTGCCGATGAAATAACCATTCAGTAAATAAATATTAAAACTCTCAGAACATGAAGAAAACAGGTTGGATCCCCCTCGCTTTCATGGGGATGGCCTTTGCGTTGATGGCTCAGGCCCAGCATTTTGAGCAGAAGTATTTTCCTCCGGATGATCCGTTGGTAGCAGCCAGGCTTGAAGAGTGGCAGGACATGAAATTCGGACTCCTGATGCACTGGGGGCCATACTCACAATGGGGAATCGTTGAATCATGGTCAATCTGCAGCGAGGATGAGGACTGGTGCAGAAGAAAATCCGATAACTATGTTGAATACAAGCGCGAATACGAAAATCTGCAGACCACCTTCAATCCGACAGGTTTTGACCCCGATCGGTGGGCGGAAGCGGCGGCCGGCGCCGGGATGAAATACGTGGTTTTCACCACTAAGCATCACGATGGATTCTGCATGTTCGACACCCGCTACACCGACTACAAAATCACCGGCGAGAAAACTCCCTTCCATAAACCTTCGAAGGCTAATATTACCCTCGAGATATTCAATTCTTTTAGAAATAAAGGAATGTGGGCCGGCGCCTATTTCAGCAAACCCGACTGGCACTCACCAGACTACTGGTGGCCAAATTTTGCAACGCCTGACCGCAATGTCAACTATGATGTTCAGAAATACCCCGATCGCTGGGAGAATTTTGTTCAATTCACCCACAATCAGATCATGGAACTAATGACTGATTATGGCCGGGTCGACATTTTATGGCTGGATGGAGGTTGGGTGCAAAAACTGACTCCCGAAGAGGTTAAAGACTACAACTGCAAGGATTCGTATCAGTTCAAGCACGTGCAAAGTCAGGATATCCGCATGGATGAACTGGCGGCTAAAGCCAGGGAGAAACAGCCCGGACTGATCGTCGTTGACCGGGCGGTTGAAGGACCTAACCAGAATTACCTGACC
Organism: uncultured Porphyromonadaceae bacterium; assembly: GCA_964351455.1. Classification (GTDB taxonomy): domain Bacteria; phylum Bacteroidota; class Bacteroidia; order Bacteroidales; family UBA12481; genus JAGHDB01. Next base: position 558 of record CAYGOU010000211.1, on the reverse strand, counting down.
CCGGAAAATACCGTCCCGAAAGAGATGCTGCCCTACCCTTGGGAATCATGCATCATCATGGGCGGAGGCTGGTCATATGCCTTCAATGCCAAATACAAGTCCGGAGAGGAGCTTGTTCACATGCTGATTGACATCGTGGCAAAAGGTGGCAATCTGCTGCTAAACGTCGGACCCAGTCCTGACGGCAACTGGGATAACGACGTATATGACCGCATGGAGCAGATGGGAGCATGGTTGAAGGTAAACGGAGATGCGATATATGGCACCCGCAAACTTGAACCTTACTATTCGGGTGCCTGGTATTTTACGAAACAGAGACAAGGCAACGCCCGTTTTGCCATTTATACCTATAAGCAGGATGAAGGGTTTCCAGCACAGCTAATCCTGAAGGGAATCAAGGTCGACCCGGGTAGCAGGATTCAACTCCTGGGACACTCCGGCAGAATAAACTGGAAGGCCACCCCTGAGGGAATTTCAATAAACCTGCCAAGGCAGGTGGTCAGCCAACCGCCTTCGCGATACGCACTATGTTTTAAGATTGAATAAAATGACTTTATC
>CAYGOU010000210.1:0-5608 GCA_964351455.1 uncultured Porphyromonadaceae bacterium | reverse complement strand
CGCTTGGATACATCACCCGTGAAGATGAGCTTACTAAATATGTTCCACACTTCGATCGCCGGCATAATTTAAATCTGGTATTCGGATACCGGTTTGGCACGGAGCGAATGTGGCATTTCAAATCCAGGTGGCAGATCGCCTCTGGATTTCCTTTTACCCAAATCCAGGGCTATTATGAGGATTTCAACACCGGGCAAGGCTCCTTTCTGCTTGATCCAATAGCCAATGGTTCGGTTGGCTTGATATACGGTACCCTCAACGGCGGACGCCTGCCCTCCTACCACCGGCTCGATGTCTCGCTTCACCGGGTATGGAAAATTCAGGAGGAGATGGAACTGGAATTCTCAGCCACCATTATGAATCTTTACAACCGCAGCAATATCTTTTACTACAACCGGGCGACCCGCCAGAGGGTCAATCAGTTGCCAATTCTTCCCACTGTTGGTGTGGTCTTTAGGTTTTAGCGGAATGTGAGTCCGCAATGAACTCCTCCAGTCGCTCCACCATTTGCCGCGATCCGACATAAAAGGGGGAGCGTTGGTGCAGGGAGTGGGGTTTGATGTCAAGAATCCTTGTCTGGCCGTCTGAGGCTCTGCCTCCGGCCTGCTCTGCGATGAAGGCAATCGGGGCGCATTCATATGACAGCCTTAGTTTTCCTGTGGGAGCGGCCGCAGTTGAGGGATACATGAAGATGCCGCCCTTAAGCAGGTTTCGGTGGAAGTCTGCCACCAGCGAGCCAATATAACGTGATGTATAGGGGCGCAAGGTTTCCGGGTCGTTCTCCTGACAATATTTGATGTATTTTTTTACGCCTTCAGGAAACTTGATATAATGCCCTTCGTTGATGGAATAAATGCTCCCGCTGAGCGGTGTTCTCATGTCGGGGTGAGAAAGGCAGAATTCGCCGATAGAGGGATCCAGGGTGAAGCCGTTTACGCCCTTCCCCGTGGTATAAACGAGCATGGTCGAAGAACCGTAAATCACGTAACCGGCCGCCACCATCCTGCTTCCCTCCTGGAGGAAGTCCTCATCGGATGCCCGATGGCCTCTAGGCGAAACTCTGCGGTAGATTGAAAAGATGGTGCCGATTGAAACATTGACATCGATGTTTGACGACCCGTCGAGCGGATCCATCAGGAAAATGTATTTAGCATCCTTTGACAGATTGTCGTCAAAGGTGATGATCTCTTCATTCTCTTCGGTTACCAGTCCGCATACCTCACCACTGGCCTGGAGGGCACTGACGAATGCCTCATCCGCAAAGACGTCGAGCTTTTTTTGGTCTTCTCCCTGCACATTAATGTTGCCTGATTCTCCCAGGATGTCGACCAGTCCGGCCTTGTTAACCTTTTTGTTTACAATTTTGGCTGCGATGCCGAAGTGGCTCAGTAGCCTGCTAAGTTCACCTTTTGCGTAGGGAAAATCTGCCTGACGCTGGATGATGAACTCGTTGAGGGTTATTATTCGGTAGGATTTCATTCTTCTAATTTAGCTATATTGGCCAAAATTTTTTCAAAAAATGATCGTCCATAAATTTGGGGGCGGGATATTAAAGAATCCTGAGGCCATCCGTCGTCTAGTTGAGCTTCTTTCGAAAATTGACAGGCCCACCGTGGTGGTGGTTTCAGCGTTGAACAAGATGACCAATGCTTTGGAACGGCTGGTTGATGCGTGGGTTGAAGGTGGAGATATGCTGACTCCGCTTGAGGCCATCCGCGCATATCACCAATCGCTGGCTTCAGCTTTGCTGGATGATCATGAGATTTCATGGGAACGACACCTTGGTCCGCTGTTCGCTGATCTCGAGAGCCTGCTCTTGACCTCTTCCGACAATGAATATGATGCTTCATACGACAGGATCATTGTATACGGTGAATTGTTCAGCACAGCGCTGATACGCACGGTGCTTGAGGAGGAGCTGGTTCCTCACGTACACCTGGATGCCAGAGAGCTTATTGCCACCGATTCAACCTGGCGAAATGGCGCTGTCGATTGGATAAAAACGAAACAAAACATTGAGTCAATCGGACTGGGGCGAAACGGCGATGAGAGGCTTGTATTGACCCAGGGCTTTATCGGCAGTGACCCGGAGGGACATCCGGTTTCTCTGGGGCGTGAGGGCTCTGACTATACCGCCGCCATTTTGGGGCATTGTCTTGATGCCAGTGAGGTTTGGATATGGAAAGATGTACCGGGAGTGATGAATGCAGATCCGGTTGAATTCAGCGATACCCGAAAGCTTGAAGACATGTCATATCTAGAGGCCATTGAAATGGCTTTTTTTGGGGCAAAGGTGCTTCATCCAAAGACAATCAAGCCTTTGCAGAACAAGCAAATACCGCTTTGGGTCAAGGATTTCAGCAGTGATAAAGGAGAAGGCACGCTGATCAGGCATTTTGAACAGATGGCCGACCAGACTCCTGTTTTTATCTCTAAAAAAAACCAGGTTCTGATTACCTTTCAGCCCAGGGATTTCTCTTTTATTGTCGAGGAGATGCTTTCTGGGATTTTTGCCGCACTGCACAAACATCGGATTCAGGTAAACCTGATGCAGCACGGAGCGGTCAGTTTTACCATTTGTGTAAACAACGACCCCGAGCGTATTAACCAATTGATTTCAAACCTGCTTCCAGGATTCAGGATTTTGTATAACACCGGATTGGAGCTTCTTACTATCAGAAGGTACACTCAGGAGCTGATCCGCAAGATGACGCACGACCGTCGGATCATGATTCAGCAACTAAGTCGCAAGACAGCCCGGTTCGTGATGGTCAGCGGTTGAAGGTAAGTGCGCGCCCCTTCTCCGATTCATCGAAAATCCCATTGTCATAGGCCAGATGACCATTCACAAAGGTTTGGGTAATTCTTGAGCGGAAGGTGGTGCCATCCATGGGCGACCAGCCGCACTTATAATATATATTATAGGAGTTTACAGTCCATGGTTCGTCGGGGTCAACGAGCACCAAGTCTGCAAAATACCCCTCACGAAGGAATCCTCTCTCCTTGACCTGGAAGAGATCGGCAGGATTGTGACACATTTTTTCGACCACTTTCTCAACGTTAATGATTCCCTGGTGGCAAAGTTCAAGCATGGCAGGCAGGGAGTGTTGCACCATCGGTCCACCAGATGCAGCTTTGGTATAAACCTGATCCTTTTCGGTAAGCGTGTGGGGAGCATGGTCGGTGGCAACGATGTCGATCTTGTCGTTTACCAGTGCATGGAGCAATGCTTCACGGTCGGCAGATGACTTGATCGCGGGGTTCCATTTGATCAGAGAACCTTTGTTGGCATAATCATCCTGGTCGAACCAAAGGTGATGAATGCATACTTCAGAAGTGATTTTTTTTCTGCCGACCGGACCGGGAGGGTCCAGAAGTTCAATTTCCCTCGCTGTTGAGAGGTGGATAAGGTGAAGACGGGTCTGGTACTTGCGTGCCAGAGCGACTGCAACAGAGCTTGATCGGTAGCAGGCTTCGGCGCTTCTGATGACCGGGTGGTATTCCATGGGGATGTCTTCACCGAATTCACGGATACACTCGTGGAGATTGTGTCTGATGGTGCTTTCGTCCTCACAGTGAACCGCGATTGGAACCTTTCGGATTCGGAAGATCTGGTCGAGGATTCCGGGGTCATCTACTAGCATATTACCGGTAGAGGCACCCATGAAAACCTTGATTCCGCAAGACTGATGGGGGTTGATTGCCTGAAGTTCCGCGATGTTCTGGTTGGTGGCGCCCAGATAGAATGAAAAATTAGCCAGGGATTTCTTCGAGGCCAGGTCAAATTTCTCGTCGAGCAGAGCCAGTGTGGTGGTCTGGGGCACAGTGTTAGGCATCTCCATAAAGGATGTTATGCCACCGGCCACTGCAGCCCTGGATTCTGAATGGAGATCTCCCTTGTGGGTAAGTCCAGGGTCGCGGAAGTGGACTTGATCATCAATAACGCCAGGCAACAGCCATTTACCGCGAGCATTGATGATGCGGGTATTAGCCGGAACCTGAGGTGGGAGGCTGTGTCTTGAAATTCGGATGATCCTGTCGTCTTCGATCAGCAGGTGCCCGATAAATTGTTCGCCTTCATTGATAATCCTGGCCTGGGTTATGAGAATTTGATTCATGAGGGGTTGCTGATGTGTTTCAAGTATTCAGGCCTCATACTGCTGAGCTTCATGCGGATTACTCCCATGAGGGCTTCGCTCATGATTCCTCCGCTCATTTTGGAGGTTCCATTCTCGCGGTTGATAAAGATAACCGGTACCTCGGTAATAGGGAATCCCAGTTTCCAGGTTTTAAATTTCATTTCGATCTGGAAGCCGTAGCCTTTCATGCGGATGCGGTCGAGGTTTAGTTTTTGCAGGAGGCTTCTTGAGTAGCAGACGAATCCGGCGGTCGCATCACGAATACCCATTCCGGTAATCGTGCGTACATAAAGACTGGCATAGAATGAAAGCAGGAGCCTTCCTATGGGCCAGTTAACGATGGCAACACCCTTTTTGTAGCGGGATCCTATTGACAATCCTCCATCGGTGGCCTGAACGGCTTCATAAAGCGGGATCAGATCATCGGGATTATGGGAAAAGTCGGCATCCATCTCAAATATATAATGATAGGATCTCTCAAGTGCCCATTTAAACCCGGTCAGGTAGGCGGTTCCAAGTCCCAGTTTTCCGGGTCTCCGGATCAGGAAGAGAGAGTCGGGGTTTTGGGATGCAATGTTTCTGACGATTTCGGCGGTGCCATCAGGGGAGTTGTCGTCGATGACGAGAACGTGAAAGGCTTTGGGCAGCTGAAAGATATGCTCCAGGACTCCTGCGATGTTTTCAGATTCGTTGTAGGTGGGTATGATGATGAGGGAGTCGGTATTCATGAATATGGGTATGTACGGCGAAGATAGCGGTTTTGGGGTAATGGCAAAACTCCGGGGCCGGGATGCAAAAATATTTCCCTGATAAGTAGGTGGTTATAAAGAAATGTTAAGTCCAGGTTGATTTTATGTTTGCAGATGTCTAAAAGGGTTGTATATTTGCAATCCCGTTTGGGGAGTGTTCTTTAAAAGTCAGGTAGAGGTTGGAGAAAAAAAAGTTGGAGAAAAATTTGGAAGTAAGATTTTCTTGAATACCTTTGCACCACTTTTACAGAAAGCAGAGTTCTTTGAAAAGATTGAAGAGAAAAAATTAAGGTCGGTAAGGAAGAAGTCAATTCCGATTTTATTGACAATGATGAATCTTGAGCAAGATTAAAACAATTACAACGAAGAGTTTGATCCTGGCTCAGGATGAACGCTAGCGGGAGGCTTAACACATGCAAGTCGAGGGGCAGCACGAGGTAGCAATACTTTGGTGGCGACCGGCGCACGGGTGAGTAACGCGTATGCAACCTACCCTGTACAGGGGGATAGCCCGGAGAAATTCGGATTAATACCCCATAAAGATATTAAGAGGCATCTTTTGATATTTAAAGTTTCGGCGGTACGGGATGGGCATGCGTAACATTAGCTAGTTGGTAGGGTAACGGCCTACCAAGGCTACGATGTTTAGGGGTCCTGAGAGGGTGATCCCCCACACTGGTACTGAGACACGGACCAGACTCCTACGGGAGGCAGCAGTGA
>CAYGOU010000209.1:0-5637 GCA_964351455.1 uncultured Porphyromonadaceae bacterium | reverse complement strand
GTACTGGCGCGTTACGAAGCACTGGTTTCACAGAAGCGGTCAGGTTACTTTGACGTGCATGAATATGAATTGATTTTTGATCATTACTATACCCACAACCACTTTAAGGAGGCCGAGGAGCTTGTTTACAACGCACTGGTTCAGCATCCGTCAAGCACCGCACTGATGATCAAGCAGGGACAGATACTGGTGCAAAAGGGTGAAACGGCCAGAGCCCTCGACCTGACAAGGTTTCTGAGCTCCGTTGAGGCAAGCAATGAAACGCTCTGGATGATTGAAGGGTCAGCCTACATCCTTGAAAAGCTTCCGGAAAAAGCGATGGAATGCTTTACCAGGGCATTTGAGCTTTCAGGACAGGATGAAGAGACAGGACTTCAGATAGCGGCTGCATTTGAACACATGGGTGAATATCATAAATCAATCCATTTCCTCTCCAGAATCACGGCTGTCCAACCTGATTCAGAACAGGCATGGTGGGAACTGGGTATATGTTATGAATACACAGGTCAAAATGAAAAGGCGATCCTCAGTTACGAGCGTTTTGTAATACTTCAGCCTCTCTCAGAATCCGGCTGGTTTAATCTTGGGGTACTTTACAATCAGGAGGAGTTGTATGACAAAGCGATTGATGCCTTTGAAAATGTTCTTGCCATTGATCCTGAATTCCACACCGCTGCTTTCAACATAGGGAACGCGTTGGCCAATCTTGAAAAGCACGAGGATGCCATTCGAGTTTATCAGGATTTTTTGCAGACGGATCCGGGCCATGCACTTGCATTGTTTTACATCGGTGAGAGCTATGATCAAATAGAGCTTCCGGATCAGGCCTTCGATTTTTTTCTAAAAGCTACCAAAGCCAATCCAAACCTTGCAGACGCCTGGTATTCAATGGCAGGAATCCGGCATGAACAGACAAACCATTACGAAGCATTATATTTTATCGGCAGAGCCATTAAACTGGAGGATGATATGGCCGAATTCTACCTGCTACAGGCCTTGATATATGAATCGCTTGAATTCAGGGAGGATGCCATTGTATCTCTGGAGAAGGTGATACAGCTTGAACCCGAAAACGAAGAGGCACTCCAGAAGCTTCGCGAAATCAAATCATCAGAATCCTGACGTGTCAACATTCAAAAGCCTTGCTGGCTATTTTCTGAAGGGCGCAGGCATGGGCGCTGCCAATGTCATTCCCGGAGTATCCGGAGGAACCATAGCCCTGATTACCGGGATTTTCGAGCGCCTGATAAATGCGTTAAAATCGATTGACCTCGTTGCGATTCGGCTCTTTTTCACGGGGCGTTGGAGAGCTTTTGCAGAGAAGATCGATTTTGTTTTTTTATTGGTTCTTTTCTCCGGAATTGGTATCAGCATCATCTCCATCGCCAAATTGCTCAAGTTTCTATTTGAGGCTTATCCGGTATATGTTTGGTCGTTTTTTTTCGGATTGATTCTGGCCTCCGTATACTTTGTCGGGAAAAAAATACCTGCATGGAAAGCCACGGCCATTGTACTGTTCATTCTGGGCGCTGCCCTGGCCATCTTTATAACCTTTGCAAATCCGGCGGTTGAGAATTCCTCATTCTTATATCTTTTTATTTGCGGCATAGTCGCAGTGTGCAGCATGATACTGCCGGGCATATCGGGATCCTTCATCCTGCTACTCATGGGTAATTATGAGCTGGTTATGATCCGGGCGGTATCTGACTTCAACCTTCAAATCCTGTTCCCGGTGGTTCTGGGTGCCATATTCGGACTGATTGCCTTTTCTCATTTTCTATCATGGCTTTTCAGGAAATTTCCAGGACAGACATTGGCTACACTGACCGGTTTTATGTTTGGTTCGCTACTCCTGCTTTGGCCATGGAAGGAGATGGTTTACCGCCTCACAGCCGAAGGACAGCCCCTCCTTAACAGATCAGGCGAACCGGTGCCTGAGTCTTATAGATTCTGGTTTCCAGAAATTGGTTCGGAATTGTTCATTGGGGCACTTTGCGTGCTTGCCGGGTTCATTCTTATCCTGCTGCTTGAAACGAAAGCTTCAAAAAAAGAATGAGTTCCCGCCGTCTGATCGGATTGATCGGAAACCCGCTTTCCCACTCTTTCTCACATCGTTTTTTTTCTGACAAGTTCAGCAGGGAAGGTTTGGCTGAATTCGAGCACAAGAATTTTGAAATTCAGGATATCAACCAGATATATAAACTACTTGCCGAGCATCCCGAAATGCTGGGGTTCAATGTAACCTACCCTTACAAACAAAGAATCATTCCCTTGCTCAACGAAATTGACCCCAGGGCCACGGCAGCCGGAGCGGTTAATACGGTCAAGGTAAGCTGGCGTGATGGCAAGCCTTATCTTCTGGGTTACAACACCGATATTGACGGCTTCAGAATCAGTCTGGATCACTGGCTTTCGGCCAGCGTTACCCAGGCTCTGGTGCTTGGAACGGGTGGTGCGGCCGGAGCTGTCAGGGAGGTTCTGTCTGATCGGGGCATTAACCCCGTTCAGGTATCCCGAAACCCATCAGGATCGTGCATCGGTTACAAGGAGGTAAGCACCGAAATCGCTCAGAATTGTCTTTTGTGGATAAATTGCACTCCGCTCGGCATGCAACCTTTTCAAGGACAGAAACCAGAACTTGATTACAACACACTGACGGAGCATCACCAGTTGTACGACCTGGTTTATAATCCGCCTCTCACCCCCTTCATGGAGGAGGGTATCCAGCGTGGCGCCCAGGTGAAAAACGGTTATGACATGCTGGTTTTGCAGGCCGAATCCTCATGGGAGATTTGGACCCGCCAAGTAGAGCAATCAGACTCCTGATCAGACCAGATTCAGAAGACCAAATGGGTTGGCAGGGTTTGAGTGAAAGAGCTGTTCGGGGTAATCAACGCGGGTAAGGAAAAGTCCTTTGGCCGGAACAGAAGCTCCGGCAGCCTGGCGGTCACCCGCCACCATTACAGTGCTTATCTCTTTGGCATCCAGCTTTCCGACTCCGACATCCAGCAGGGTTCCGGCAATGGCCCTGACCATATTTCGCAAAAAGCGGTCGGCTTTTATTCTGAAAATCAAAAGATCATCCTGTTCATACCACAGCGCCTCCTGAACATGGCAGAAATGATTGGTGGTATCGGAATGCAACCTTGAAAAGCTGGAAAAATCATGAACGCCCAAAAGATCTGCCGCCGCCTGGTTCATAAGGGTCAGGTTCAGTGGCCTGTCGTTGAACCAGGAGTAAGCATCCAAAAAGGGTTTCCTGCTTCTTGAAATCAAATAACAATAGGTTCTCGACATGGCACTGAAACGTGCATGAGCTTCAGGCGATACCTTTTCGATACGCCCTATGGATATCCTTGAATTCAGGAAGCGGTTAAGCTTGTGCGCCATTAAAACGGTGGATTCAAGCTCCTCCTCCAGATCGAGGTGCGCAATGAAATGGGAAGCGTGAACCCCCGCATCGGTCCTTCCGCATCCTACCAGGTTCACCGGTCTGCCCAGGAGGGTTCCTATGGCTTCGTTCAGTGTTTCTTGTACGGTTATGGCATTGGGCTGAATCTGCCACCCGTGGAAGGCAGTGCCATCATAGGCCATTTCAATGAAATACCTGTATTTACCGGGGAAAGCGCTTAACATACGTTAACAAAAATATAAAATTATTAATAGTGCTTTCACCTACCTTCGCCCCAACAGATTCAACAGTGAAAATGAAAACGTTAGACATTAAGGAGATCAACGAAAAGATCCAGCAGGAAAGCGGTTTTGTCGACCTGATCACCCAGGAGATGAATAAGGTGATTGTTGGACAGAAGCACCTGGTTGAAAGCCTTTTGATCGGATTGTTGTCGAATGGCCATCTTCTGCTCGAGGGGGTACCGGGCCTCGCAAAGACGCTTGCCATCAGAACGCTGGCAGATTCAATCGATGCCGGTTTCAGCAGAATCCAGTTCACCCCTGATCTTTTGCCGGCAGACCTCGTTGGAACCATGATTTACAGCCAGAAAAAAGAGGATTTCACCGTCAGGAAAGGACCCATTTTCAACCATTTCATCCTGGCCGATGAGATCAACCGTGCCCCAGCCAAGGTACAAAGCGCCCTGCTTGAAGCCATGCAGGAGAGACAGGTTACGATAGGCAACCACACCTATGCACTTGAAGAACCCTTTCTGGTGATGGCGACCCAGAATCCGATCGAACAAGAAGGAACCTATCCCCTTCCAGAGGCCCAGGTAGACCGTTTTATGCTTAAGGTTGTAATTGGATACCCTTCAAAAGAAGAAGAGCAGCAGATCATCCGCCTGAACCTCGCTCAGCAGTTTCCGAAAGCCGCCAAAGTAATCTCGACCGGTGCCATTCTTAAGGCCAGGGAGGTGGTCAAGGAGGTTTATATGGATGAGAAAATTGAGAAGTATATTGTCGACCTTGTCTTTGCAAGTCGTGACCCAAAGGCCTATGATATCCGGGATTACAACCGATTCATTGCATATGGCGGGAGTCCGCGTGCCAGCATTTCACTTGCCCAGGCATCCAAAGCTTTTGCTTTCATCCGACGTCGGGGATATGTGGTTCCGGAGGATGTCAGAGCCGTTTGCCATGACGTGCTGCGTCACAGAATAGGACTGACCTATGAGGCTGAAGCTGAAGACATCAGAACCGACGACATCATAACGGTCATTCTCAACCAGGTTGAAGTACCATAGGCAGAGCTAATCAGGATGTTAACGGCTGAACTGCTAAAGAAGATCAGAAGCATTGAGATCCGCACCCGCGGACTCTCGCGGCAGGTCTTTGCAGGTGAATACCACAGCGCCTTTAAGGGACAAGGAATGATTTTCACAGAAGTACGTGAATATCAATACGGTGACCCTATCCGGAGCATTGACTGGAATGTCACCGCCCGTTTTAACAAGCCCTTTGTCAAAGTCTTTGAGGAGGAGCGTGAACTGACCGTAATGATCCTGATTGATGTGAGCGGATCTAATGATTTCGGAACTCACAGGTTCAAGCGTGAAATGATGACCGAACTGGCAGCTGTTCTCGCCTTTTCTGCCCTTCAAAACAACGACAAGACCGGCGTCATCCTGTTCACCGATCGCATCGAGAAATTCATTCCACCAAAAAAGGGGAAAAAACATATTATGAGGATCATCCTGGAGATCCTGAACTTCAAACCGGTTGGCAAAGGAACCGATGTTCCGGCCGCACTGCGCTATTTGACACACATCATTAAGAAAAGGGCTAGTGTTTTCATGATCTCTGACTTCATGTTTGGTGGGGACGAGCAGCTTACAGCCTTTCATGACACCCTTCGGCTGGTCAACCGCAAGCACGATCTGGTTGGACTGAGACTGACCGATCCGGGAGAAAGAACTATTCCACCCATCGGTTTGATGAGAATGACCGACCCTGAAACCGGAAGACACAAGTGGATTGATACCGGGAGCAACTCATTCAGGAAGCAGCTTGAAAGATGGTGGAAGGACCAGGATTCACGCCTCCGGGAAGCCTTCAAAAAAACGGGTGTCGATCACGTGTTCCTTTCAACCCGTGAAGATTATGTGATTCCATTGGTTAAACTGTTTAAGTCCCGCGCTGGAAAATGAGCCGTATACTGCTATTCATACCGACTTCATGGGT